>CAZRFC010000030.1:0-19887 GCA_964598975.1 uncultured Mycobacterium sp.
ATATCGGCGTTGGCGGGCAGGTCAGATTCCAGCCACAGCACGCCGAGCCGGACCGGATCGGGCGGCAGAACGCCCCCGGGAGGGGCGCTCATCATCTGGGCGATGCGACCTCGGAGCCGTCTGGCCCGCATCCGGCCCATTCGAGCCCGCCTGGTCTCGCCGTACAGCGGGTGACCGATTCGCACGACGTCGGCCGGCGGTTCGTGGGAGACCCGGATGAGCTCGCGGCGTTCGGCCTCCTCGATGGTCGCCGAGTCGGTGAGGTTCACCAGATAGACCAGTTCCAGCGGTTCGCCGACAGCGAGCAGGTCGAGCACATCGGTGACCGTCGAGGGCACCGAGCCCATGTAGACGTCGACCAGGTCGGCCAGGGTGGAGGACACCGTGACCGGACCGGTCCACTGCCAGCGGCCGGCGTCGCCGCGGATCAACCGGCCGGCCTCGACCTCCTGTCGGACCAGTTGATGAAGGAACAACACGTTGCCGTGGGTCATTTCCCAGATCCGGTCGGCGGCCCGGTCAGCGATTCCGCCGTCCAGAACACCCGCCAGCAGCGCGTCGCACTCCGGTCGGGACAGCGGCTCGAGGTCAAGACGGCGCAAGTGGCCGTCCTTCCACAGCGCCGTCACGGTTTCCGGTACCGATTCGCCGCTACGCAGGGTGGCGATCACCCGCGCCGCGCCACGGCTCACCAGTTGATGCAGGACGAAAGCCGAAAGGTCATCGAGCAGGTGCGCGTCGTCGACGGTCACCAGGACCGGCGTGCTCGCCGGGGTGGCCGTGATGGCGCCGATGACGGTGCTGACGAGGTTGAGGGGCTGGTCGTCGAGGCGGTCGATCCACTGCGCGAACCCGCCCAGCGGGATGGCCTGACCGGCGGTGGTCCCCTCCACCGATCGGACGGCCCAGCCCCGGCCGGCGGCCACCGCCGCCGCCTCGCGAGCGAGCCGGGTTTTACCCACACCAGCCCCACCCACGATGGCCACACCGGCATATCCGGAATCGCCGCTGAGCAGCGTCGTCACCAGGTCCAGCTCCCCGCCGCGCCCTGTGAAAGGCCAGTCCACGCAGGAATGTTAGAGCTCGTACTAGGTAGAGGCATGCCAACCATCGCGATTGATGGGCGGAAACTCAGGTAGTCCGCTACTCAACTCGTCCGGGCCGCCCACGCCGACGATGAGCTCGGCACAGACCGACATAGCGACGAGGAACACCATGACTGAATTGACTCCGGAGATCCTGGAGGAGATCAAACGGCTGCTGCGACGCAGCTCGATCCGGCACGGGCAGGCCTTCCGCGGCATGGAGAACGGCGCGACGGCCCAGCAACTCGCGGCGGAGTGGGGCGGTAAGAGCATCACCTACGTCAAGACCGTGATGCGCAGCGTCCGATACCTCCTCGACGGCGAACTGCCCACGGCGGCGGCGATGGCCTACGAGAATTCCTTCGGCTACCGCGAGCTGTGGGAGCAGGGGGCGTCCCCGCAACTGCTGGACTACGTCAAGAACTGCCTCTACCAACTTCAGCAGCGCAATCCGGACGTCAAGATCGAACCGATGGGCAAGGTCCGCTTCCCGGCCGGTCCGGTGCGCCGCAAGTCCGGGAAGCCGGTGACCTTCTGCGATCTGTGCTTTCTGGAAAACCCCTGCGACTGCGACTGATCGGACGCGCCGGCCCGGCCGGGTCAGTCGCCCCGACCGAGGTGATCGATGACGGCATCAAAGGCATTGAGGATGAACTGATCGGCGTTCGGGTCCGACGACACCGGCTGCGAGGATTGCTTGACGATCGCGATCCGGTGGCGGCGATCCACGTAGATCCACTGCCCGTGGATGCCGATCGCGGTGATGGCCTCCCGACCGGGAGTATGACGGATCCACCACTGCGCGCGGTAACTCCAGTCCCCTCCGGCCAACGCGCCCGTCGCCTCCGGACCGTTCGAGAACGCCTCCCGGCTGCCGCCGGCCGCCAAGGTGTCGATGATCGCCGGGGCGACGATCTGCTCACCGCCGGCAGTGCCGTCGTTGATCAGCATCTGGGCGAACCGGATCAGGTCGCGGGGTGCGGCGTTGAGGCCGCCACCTGCCACTAAGGTGCCGCAACGGTCAAGCAGCACATAGGTTTCCGCTTCGGTGCCCAGCTTGGTCCACAGCACCTCCGACATCTGGTCTTGGAAGGACTTGCCGGTGACCCGGTTGGTTACCCAGTTGACGACGTCGGTCTTGGGGGTCTGGTAGTGGAAGATCTCGCCGTGCTCGTGGGCGGGATCCTTCTGCAGGGTGGCCAGGAACGCATAAATGCTGTCCGGTGCCGTCGCCCCCGGGATCTCCAGCAGCCCGAGCGCGAGGCCGTACTGGGCGATGCCCGAGGTGAGGTCGGCGTACTCCTCGCTGAAGTCGACGGAGTTCGTCATGTCCATCACCTGGCCGACGGTCGCTCCGGCGAACCCGGACGCGTCGGCCAGTTCGGGGATGATGTCGGTGACCTGCTGGGATTCGTCGAGGAGACCGGCGTGGGCGGCCATCAGCGCGAACAGGCCGGTGAAGGATTTGGTCACCGACATCATCTGGTGCGGCTGGGCGGCGTGCATGTCGTTGTCGTAGTACTCATAGACCAGCCGGTCGCCGGTCGCGACGAGGAATGAGTCGGTGTAGGTCTCGCGCAGGAAAGCCGCGAAGTCGGCGAGTGTGCCATCGGCGCGGGCGACGACGAGTTCGCCGATCGCCGGGTCGATTTCAACGTTCAACGGTGCCGGGGTATCCGATGTCGGCACCGGCGCGGTGGGGAACACCGATCGCATGTGCAGGTAGGCCCAGCGGTTGTAGGGCGGCGCCATCATCGCATTGGTGCGGTTGACCTGCTTGTCGGGCGGCGGCGGAAACCCCTGCATCAGGCCGAGTTGCCGGGCGGTGGCGTAGGGGTTGTCGGTCACCACCCGATCCTATGCGTCGTCGTTGCCCGACATCAGGTTTCGGCCCGCCGCGCTGTGCTCGATGGAGAACGAATAGTCGTCCCAGGGCTTGTCCAACAGCCACACCGCCATCGCGTGGGCGCGGACGGCGCAGGCGAAGTAGAGGTTGGGCAGGATCACCTGCCGGTGCAACGCGTTGGAGACGAATCCGCTGTAACAGATCATTCCGCTGTCGTGGACGTAGCTGCCGAACGCGAAGCCCGTTGAATCCTGCGTCACCTCTGTGGCATTCAGCGTCAACGCAAGCTCGGCGCCCTTGGCCTCCGACTCCACGGTGAACGGGAAGCGCTGCAGCACCAGCAGGCCGTGCCCGTAGAGCGGATGGCTCTGGGTGCCGAGGATCTGGCACAACGAGGACCCGTCGCCGTAGGGGAACTCCACCGTGAGGGCCTGGCCGCCGCTGGAAGCGAGCACCGCCGGGGGCTGGCGCATGAATTGCTCGACGGCGGCGGTGAAGTCCGATTCCGGCCACTGGCAGGGCGACTGGCCCTCCCGGACCAGAACCTGGGCGGCGAAGATCATCTCGTCCGGCTCGGCCCGAAGTCCGTTCCGCGGGTGGCCGCTGACGGCGGGCCGGGCGCCGACCGCCTCGGCCAGGCCCTGTCCCAGCATGCGGGCTTCGGCGAGCTGGGTCACCGCCGCCGTGCCGAGCAGCACGCCCATCCATTCGGCGGTCTGCTCATGCACCCGGCCCAGCGAACGCAGGCTCAGGGTGCGGGTCTCGGCGTCGTACACCGGCCCGGACATCGAGGCCAGTCGCAGCGGTCCATGGTTGAGTTCGGTCAGCGCGGCCTCGGTCAGATCGAAATCGGTCACCATGTCGGTGCGGACCCCGATCAGGTAGCCGACCTGGCCGTCCGGGCCGGTCTCCTCCCGGAGGATCTCGATGGTCTGCGCATTCTCGTGGGCCCACCAGGTGAAACCCCGCTCGGTGCGCACCGACCACTTTTCGTCGACCTGGAGTTGCTCGCGGTAGAGCCAATCGATGATGTGCTCGCCAACGTTCATCGGGTTCATCACCCGTCACCGTAACGCTTTGGCCCTGGCAGGCGCGTCGCGTTGTAACACCGGCAGTTCCACCACCTACATTCGATTCATGTTGTCCATTCGCTCCACTCTTTCGGCTGGTATCGCCGCCGGCCTGGTCGTGTCAGCCACCGGCGCCGCCGCGGTATCCGCGCCGGTCGCCGCCCCGGCACTGAGGTCGGTGGCCTCACCCGCCATTGAGCTCAGCGCCGTGATGGCCGCTCTGCCGCAGCCCGCCGCCGCCCTGCCGACACCCCCCGGCCCCTTCGTAATCCCCACCGGCAGCTCAGCGGGCGACTGGATCATCAACGGCTACAACGCAATCCAGCCGTGGGTGCAGTACGGCGTCGAACTGGCGGCATGGGCGGTGAGCTGGTTGCCGTGGCCGATCGGCCTGCTCGGCCCGCAGGCGAACATCCTCTACAGCGGCTGGCAGCCGATCGGGGAGTCGCTGGCCTACAGCGCCGCATACCTGCTGGACCGCCAGTTCGAGCTGATCGTGCCGACGCTGGTGAACGGGCTCAGGACCGGTATCAACAACCTGGTGCAGGGCGAAATCCAGTGGATCCTGAGCTTCTTCCCGCCCCTGCCGCCGATCAACTTGCCGGTGCTTCCCGGGGCTGCGACGCTGGCCCGCTCGGCGGCCCTGCCGCTCAGCGCGGCGACAGTCCTCCCCGACGCGGCTGTCGGGGCTGTCGAGGCTTCCACCGCCGACCCGGCGCCCGCCACCGGTCCCGTCCCCGCCGTGGAGTCAGCACCCGTCGCCGACCAGGCACCCGTCGCCGACCCGGCGCCCGCCACCGATCCCGTCCCCGCCGTGGAGTCAGCACCCGTCGCCGATCAGGCACCCGTCGCCGATCCCGTCCCCGCCGTGGAGTCGGCGGCGACGCCGCGGGCGCCCCGGCAGGCGGGGCGCTCGATGGCGCGGACGCCGCGGTCGGCCCCCGCCGCGTCGGCGATGTCCGCACCTGCGGCCGCACCGTCGGTCGGCGAAGCCCCGGCACCCGAGGAGCCCACGGCGCCCAAGACCGCGACGCGGGCCGGGAAGTCCCAGGCCGGTCCGGCCAAGAGCACCCGGACGGGCCGAGCCGAGCGCTGAGAAGAAGAGGGCAGGGCACCCTCGCCAACTAGGGGGATGGGGTTGGGGGCGCCCTGCCGCAGGCACAGCGTAAGCCAAATTGACGCCCGCTGACCGATATTCGGTAAGAGGGTTTCAGACCGCGCCGCCGTCGGAATAGGTTGCCAACACCGCAACCTCGCGGACGGCATCCGGATCTGCCTCATGAACAAGCGGATCGTCGCCCAGCAGGACGAAGTCTGCAGCCTTGCCAACCTCCAGTGAACCGACCAGCCCATCGGCGTGACACATCCAGGCCGCGTCGATTGTGCTGGCGCGTAAGGCCTGAGCAACCGAGACCCGTTCGGCGGGGTTGAGTACCTCGCCGCCGTCCGCGATGGTGCGGGCCGCGGCGGTGGCGATGTAGTTCAGCGACGATTGGTCGGCTTCTCCGGCCTCGGGCTTCGCCGTCGCCCTCACCGTCGGCCTCGCCGTCGCCGTCGCCCGAATCGAAAAGCACTGCCCCTCTTGCCCACCTGCGCGCGACATGCTCCCGCTATTCCTACGCGCTACATCCACCCCGACCTCCGAAGTCGCGCATAGGCGGGCAACGGCGACTATGGTCCGGCAACGCCGTCCGGGCGTCCCTTCCTCCTCCGCTGGTATATCTGATGGCGTGAAGAAGACGCGCCTCCCCGCATTGCTGCTCGCCGCCGCCGCTGTCGGCATCGGCCTGGCCGGGTGTTCCAGCGAACCGACCGCCACCGCCGTCGAGCAGGTCGCAGAGGCCCCGGCAGGCCTGCCCGCACCGGGCCGGGTGGACGTGGCCGAGTTCGCGACGGTGATCACCAAGCCGGGCGTGCAGATCATCGACGTCCGCACCCCGGAGGAATTCGCCGACGGTCACATCCAGGGCGCGGTGAACATCCCCGTCCAGGAGCCCGGATTCGCCGCCACAGTGGCCCAACTCGACCCGAAGGGCACCTACGCCGTCTACTGCCGCAGCGGCAACCGCTCGCAGCCCGCGGTGGCCCAGATGAAGGACGCCGGCATCACCAATATCTACGAACTGGCCGATGGGACCAAGGGCTGGACGGCCGACGGCCAGCCGCTGGTCCAATAGCGCCCACTACTCCCCCTCTGCACACTCCAGCACAGACAAAAGATCCAGCAGCTCGTCCTCGCCGATGATGCCGCGCCGGTAGCAGGCCCGGGCCATGTCGCGCAGCACCGGCAGGCTGAAGCGCAGCCGGCCGTACTTGCCCGCCTTCCGGGGCTTGATCGGCGAACCGTCCGGAGTGGTGAAGAGCCCGCTGCGCATCGCCGAGTAAACCCATTGCACCGACCTGCCGAACAGGGCCGCAACCTCGCCGGTGCTGTAGAACCTCTCCTCGAACTCAGTCGGTTCCACCGGGTTCTCCGGCAGCTTCGGCTCGGCCGCGTACCCGGCGGCCTGCAGCAGCTCCACCTCGATCTCAACCCCGAGAGTCCGGGTGCCGGCCAGCGCCAGGGCGGCGAAGCCGAGTTCGTCGACCGCCTTGACCTCCATCCGCAGCGCGTAGTCGATCGCACTGAACCCGCCGTCCATGGTGCACGGCTCCAGGTCGTGGCCCATCAGCAGATTCAGGCCGTGGCGCTGCAGCACCAGGCTGAGCCGGCGGAGGTGCTGCTCGCGGCCTAGGTCCTCCATGGGGAAGGGCATCCAGATGTCGACGTGGGTGGCGATGGCCCGGCTCAACGCCGTGACCGCAGCCTCCACCCCCGCGAGGTCGTCGTTGGAGGTTGCCTCCCCCGGTTCGAAGCAGTAGGTCTCGGTGACCACAGCGCCCTGTTTGGCGGCCCGCTCGGTCAGGTCGAAGTGCCGGATGGTCTCCCGATCGCCCAACGCGATGACGGCATAGCTGGTGTTGATCGACGGCGCCACGGCGCTCCCCCTTGTGTCGGCCTTCCACTGGTCGCCTCCAAGTTAGCGGCGACCTCCGACAAAGAGAGTCGGCCGGTTAACAGGCCGATCGCGAAGCACCGTGTTGCGGGTAAGCCTAAAGGCGCTAGGCCTTACCGCCGAAGTTCTTCTTGTACTGCTCGACCTCGTGCGGCTCGTCCATGTCGCCCTTGATCGCGGCCCGGTCGTGCCGGATCGTCTTTCGCAGGGCGATCGTGATCAGCGCGACCAGGACGACCGCGGCGGCGATGATGATGATCGGAATGATGTCCATGGGGCGATTTTGGGTGCCGATCACGCCGTGTGATCGCCTTTTGAGATGAATAAGTCGTGACGAAGCTCAAGCGGTAGCTGTACTTCTCTGATGTCGGCTGATCCAGGAGGCGAATGATGACCCTCCCCGAGGCGGCGACAACCGGTTGGCCGCTCCGTCGCGGACGAATCGTCTTCGGTACCGCGGCGAGTTTCGTCTTCTTCCAGATGGTGCTGCAGACGTTCCCGAGCGTGATGCGCGAGGGACTGGTCGTCGACCTCTCGCTCAACGAAGCGGGTTTCGGAGGCCTGTCGTCGAGCTTCTACTACCCCTATATCCTTCTGCAGATTCCGGCGGGCATCCTGGTGGCGCGCTTCGGTGCCCGCTCGGTGCTGATCGGCGGAGCGCTGTTGTGCACAGTGGCGTCGTTCCTGTTCGCGACCTCCCAGACCGCGAACTTCGCCGAGGCGACCCGCATTTTGATGGGTCTGGGCGCGGCCCCCACCGTGGTGTGCGCGATGACGCTGGCGGCGCAATGGTTTCCGCCACGGCTGTTCCCACTGCTGGCCGCGCTGACCGAGGCGGCCGGCATGACCGGTGCGGCGGTGGGTCAGGAGACGCTGGGCTTCATCGTGGAGAAGGCCGGTTGGCGGGCCGGAATGCTCACCTGTGGCGTGGTTTCGGCGATCCTGCTCGTGCTCATCGCGCTGTTCGTACGCGGCCGGACAAACCCGCGAGACACTGCAGGCGAGACCTGGCCCAGGGCGGCCGACATCAAGCGGTTGATCCTGTCCGTGCCGATCCTGTCCAGCGCGACGGCCGGCGGCTTCGTGGCGGCCGCCGGGGTGGCCTTCGGCATGCTGTGGGGGGTTTCCTATTTCCAGAACTATCACCACCTGAGCCTGTCGGCGGCCTCGATCGTCGGTTCGTTCTACTTCTGGGGATGCCTGCCGGGCATGCTCGGCTTCGCCTGGTTGTGTTCCCGTTATCGCCGACCCGCGCTGCTGCTGGCGCTCGGTGCGGCCGGGACGGCGGCGGCGCTGGGTCTGATCCTGTTCGCCCTTACCGGCTACGCGGCTCAGTGCGCGGCGATGTTCGTTCTGGGAGTGTGCAATTCGTCCTATGTTCTGGCCTTCACCATGGTCAAGGACGAAGCGCCGGCCGAATTGTCCGGGGTGGCGATGGGCCTGACCAACATGCTGATCATGGGCATCGGCGGGTTGGCCTTCCAGCCGCTGCTCGGGATCATCGCCCACGCCCGCGGCCAGGAGGTGCCGGACGCGTCGACGTTGAGCGTGCTTATCCTCTCGCAGTTGGTCGCGGTGGCGATCCTCGCAGTGGGCGTCGGATTGTTTCGGCGCGTACGGGCCGACGACGGTTAAGTCGGCGTAAACCTGCTCAGCAGGGCGTGTTCCAGTTCATGTCGGTCGGAACCGGCCGCCCGTCGCCGCCGAGGCAGGCTTGGTAGCAGTTGGAGAACCCCATCGCCCCCTCGCAGTGCCAGAAGCTCCCGTCGGCCATCGGCGGGTTGTCGCAGAAGCCACCCCATGGTGTCATCACACACTGACCCGGCACAGCGGTGGCCGGGGCTGAGAAGACCCCGACGGCCAACCCGATACCTGTCAGGGCGGCTGCGCACAGAGCCAACAAACGAACCATCGAAAACCCCCCAATCCTGGCTCCCCCGAACCAGTTACCAACAGGCTAGCCCCGCCGTCCGACAGATTCCAGGGGCTGCGGCCGCCTACCGGAAACGGACCATTCGGATGTCCAGGCCGGCGTCCTCCACCAAGCCCACCGCCCGTTGGACGGCGGCGTCGATCCAGGCGAGGTCGTTGCGGAACACTCCCCCGCCGACCCGGGTCAGCAGAACGATGTTCGACCCGCCCCCGGCCGCCTGCTCGACGGCCGCCAGCAGCGTCGCCTCGTAGGTGGCCTCGAGGACCAGGCGGGCGAACGGTTCCCATTCGCTGCGGGGCAGCCGCGAATACCCAAGGGGCAGAGCCGAACAGAACGCCTGCGACACCAGTCGGCGTTCGTCGCCGGCGACGTCGGTCACTTCGACGTTGCGGTGCAGACCGATGGCCAGTTGCCCGCGCAGTTCGTCGAGCAACTCCTCGGAGGCGCCCTCCAGCACCCCTCGGATCGCGGTCAACCCGTCGTCGGTGCACAGCGCGTAGCCGTTGCTCATCGTCCACAGCTTGTCGACCGGCAGACCGGTCAGTTCCGCCAACGCCGCCCCCAGGCCGGACAGACCATCGATCTGCCGGCCGGCGGTCTGCCCGATCTGATCACCGAGGGGCACGAAGTAGTTGCGGTAGATCGTCGCCGCGGCGGCGGCCAGCGAACAGGCCGGACCCTGGGTGTGGTCCCAGGCGTATCCGGTCACACCGGACTCCGGGGTGACCCGCTCGGAGACCATCTCCAGCGCGTTGAACTGCGAGGCAACCTGGAACAGCGCCCCCTCGAACTCCGGATCGGAGTGCAGGCTGCGGGCTTCCCCGTAGAGCACGTTCACCGAACTGCTTTGTCCACGAGCCGGATTCACTCGCTGTCGGAGCTCGGCGACGGTGGGCAGCGTCAGCTCCCCGATGCCGTAGCGCTTGCCGTTGACCAGCGACACCAACTCGTCGCCCTCGACGGCCAGCAGCCGCTGGGTGGAGGTGTAGTCGTCCTCCCGGAATCCGATGAGCCGCTCGAACCAGTCGGTCATCTCAGGCCTCCGTCCGATGGGCGCGACGACGCAGCACATCACGCTGCACGTCGGTGTCGGGGACGCGGTGGCGCGCCTTGCGGCTGCCTTCGCGCAGTTCCTGCATTCGCGTCAGGACTTCGGGGTAGCCGAGGCTGTGCTGTTCGATCAACCAGCAGCCGACCACGGTTCCGGTCCGACCCTTGCCTCCCCAGCAGTGGGCCACCACCACCCGTCCCGCATCGAGCTCGGAACGGATGTGGGCCAGGATCGCGTCGTACCCGTCGTCATCGATGACGCCGGTGTCGGGAATCGGGAAGCGACGATAGAGGGCCCCGGCGTAGAGGTCGCCGTCATACGGCCGCATGGGGTCACCGCCCCAGGTCGGCTCGCCGGCTTCGGTGAGGTCGACGAAGGAGGTGACACCGGCGTCGCGCAGAACCCCCAGTTTCCGGGCGGTCTTCTCCGGGTCCTTGGCGCCGGGGTACTCGGTGGCGAGCAGCCTGCCCGGGATCACCCAGTAGCCGTGCAGCAGTTGGTCGTGTTCCCAGGTGGGAAATGTTGTTTTGGTCATGGTCGTCCTTTCGATGGTTGGTTTGAGTGCGGGACGGCCCAGTCGGTGCCATCCCGGCGGCGGGGTCGAGGAATGCCCGCGGCGCTCAGGCGGTGGGCAGGCCGCGGACTACCGCTCCGTACCGGCCAGCTCGGCCAGCACCCGTTCGCAGTCTTGCCGGTTCATGACGCCGTGCCGCTGGCACGAGCGCGCCATCTCCTTGAGCATGGACACGGTGAACCGGCGACGACGGCTTCGACCGACGCGCAACGGCTCGATGGGGGTCTCGTCAGCGTAGGTGAAGAACTGCTGGCGCAGCCCCCAGGAGATCCAGTTGAGCGGCTGGCCGAGCAGTCCGGCCGCCTCGCGCGTGCTGTAGATCCGTTCGCCACGGCAGGCCTTGGGGCCGGTACCGGCGGCCAGAGCCGCTTCGATCTCGGCGGTCAGCGTCCGCTGTACGGCCGCCGCCAGCGCCGCATTGTCGAGCGCGTCGACGGCTTTGACCTCGGCGCGCAGCGCGGCGTCGATTTCGCTGTAGCCACCCTCGGTCGGACACGGCGACATGCCCCTGCCCATCAGCAGATTGAGGCCGTGGCGTTGCAGGGCAATGCTCAGCCGGCGGAAATGTTGTTCCCGGCAAAGGTCTTCCAGGGGGAAAGGCAGCCAGATCGGGGTTCGTGTGACGATGGCCCGGCTCAGCGCATCGACCACTGCCGCGATATCGGTGATGTCGTCGTGGGCCGCCCCGGCGCCGGGCTCGAAGGCGAAGAACTCGGCGATCGCCGCGCCGTTCTCGGCCGCCCGCTCCGCGAGGACCTCAGCCCGGTCCGTGGTCGCAGAGTCCCCCAGAACGACGACCGCTTGAGTGATGTTGACTCCTGTCATGTTGTTCCCCCTGTCCCTAGACCCCGACCCTACCATATTTATTGCGGATTATGCAAAATAAACTATCCTGACCAACATGGGCGACAACGCTTTACCCGATCCGACAGCGACAAAGGTATCAGTGGCCACCGACAAAAACGGTCGTCCGTATCCACGGCCCATCGTCGCCGTCGACATCGCGCTGCTCAGCTTGAACCTCGACGAGAAGCGGCTCGAAGTCGCCGAGATGTGGCGCGATGACACCGAAACGTGGGCATTGCCCGGAACGTTCCTGCGCCGGGGTGAGACGCTGGCGCTGGCGGTCAAGCGCTGCCTGCGCGACAAGCTCGGCATCGAGGGAATTCGGTTGCGCCAACTGGAGGTGTTCGACGACCCCCACCGCGACGATCGCGACTGGGTGCTGTCGGTGGCCCACGTGGCGGTGGTGCGTCCCGTGCGGCTGTCCGCACTGGGGACGGGTTCGGCGACCCGTACCCGGATGGCCCCGGTGGACCGGCCCGGCGAGTTGGCCTGGGACCACCCCAAGATCGTCCGGCAGGCCAAGAGCGACATCCGGGCGCGCTACGACCGCAGCCCC
Organism: uncultured Mycobacterium sp.; assembly: GCA_964598975.1. Taxonomy (GTDB): domain Bacteria; phylum Actinomycetota; class Actinomycetes; order Mycobacteriales; family Mycobacteriaceae; genus Mycobacterium. The sequence goes on from CAZRFC010000030.1 coordinate 11,958, forward strand.
GACCCGGAGTATCTGCTGGGCACGGAGTTCACCCTGCAGGAGTTACGGGCAGTCCACGAGGCCGTCGCCGGCGAGGACCGCGACCGCGACCGGTTCCGTCGCGCCATGGCGGATCTGGTCGAGCCGACCGGAAACAAGGAGATCACCGGCGCGCGCGGCCGCCCGGCGGATCTGTTCCGCCGGGTGCGGCCCTAACGGGTCTCCTGCAGTCGCAGCACGCTGACCAGACCAAGCAGCGCGAAGCCGGCCATCATCGCGCCGATTGCCGCATTGCCCTGCTCGACCAGCAGCGGCGACAGCATCGGCGGCAGGGCCCCGCCGACGATCGCGCCCAAGTTGTTGGCCATCGCCGCTCCGGTGTAGCGGTGGCGGGTGGCGAAGTTGCCCGGCAGGAACGCCGCCAGCGGAGCACCGATGAACCCGATGAAAAAGTAGGTGGCCAGAACGGTCACGGCGAAGAACCCCGCTGTCCCGTCCAGGCCGGTCTGGACCATCGGCAGCATCGCAAAAGACCACGGAACCGCAACCGCGTAGCCGATGGCGGCCAGTCGGCGTCGCCCGAAGGTGTCGCCGAGGAAGCCCGCAATCGTCGCACCCACCATGAGTGCCACTCCGCCCAGCGCGCCCACCCCGAAGATCGTCTCCTTGGGCAGATGCAGGTGGCCCTCGGCGTAGGTGCTCATGAACGTTCCGACTTGGTAGAAGAGCATCATCGCGCCGGCGGTTGCCCCCATGGCCCAGAGCAGTTGCGGCGTCTGCCGGCGAACCAGCTCGACGATCGGCGGCGAGGTCTGCACCGGAGCGGCCGAAGCGGCGAACTCGACGGTCTCCTCCAGGTGCAGGCGGATGTAGACCCCCACCCCGATCAGGACCGCACTGAGCAAGAACGGGATGCGCCATCCCCAACTGATGAACGCCGCGCTGCTCTCGCCGAAGAATGCGTGGGCCGAGAGGAACACCAGGTTGGCGATGACGACCGCAGTGCCGATACCGAGCTGGACGAACATGCAGCTTCGGCCGCGTCGATGCCGCGGGGCGTTCTCGGCGCACATCAGCACCGCGCCGGCCCATTCCCCGCCGACGGCGAAGCCCTGCAGCAGGCGCAACCCGATCAGCATCAGCGGTGCAGCCATCCCGATCGTCGCCGCACCGGGCAGCAGCCCGACGCCGACGGTCGAGACGCCCATAAGGAGCAGCGTCATCATCAGTGTCCGCTTGCGGCCGAGGCGATCCCCGAAGTGACCGAAGAAGGCCGCTCCGAACGGCCTCGCCAGGAATGCGGTCGCAAAGCTGCCCAGCGAGGCGACCGTCGCCACCGTCGGGCTCAGGTTGGGGAAGAACACCGTCGGAAACACCAGGGCGGCGGCGGTTCCGTAGATGAAGAAGTCGTAGTACTCCACCGCGGAACCGAGGTAGCTGGCCAGAACCGATCGGCGAAGCGCGGTGCGGGAGGCGATCCGCGGTCCCGAACCGGCCATGGCCGCCACGCCGGGAGGTGCCTGCAATGACGTCATCATTGGATCATCGAACGACAACGCGGCGGTGTTTATCGGTCAAATGCAGGTAACGCCGGAGGAAGCCGGTGTCCCCCAACTGGAGGACACCCGCTTCCCGGGGTCGGTTTGGCAGTGGCGTCGTTTAGGAGACGGTGACGTGGACGTGGTTGAAGTGGTCGGCGACCCGCCACATCGTGTACTGCACGCCGAAGCGTCCCGCCTGGCTCTGGATGTCGGCGTTGATGGCGTCACCAAGACCCATGTCGGAGCCGATCATGATGTCGATGGCGCGGCCACTCGGGTGATCCGGGCGGGAATCCGAGCGCACGCCACCGATGGACTGGACGCCCGGGTAGTTGGCCATGACGTACTGCGCGAGACTGCGGGCGTTGGGGACCAGACCGCCGCCCCCGACCAGGGGAACTGCCGACGCAGTGGCCGACGAGGATGCAATCAGTCCAAAAGTAATCGACGCAAGTGCAAACTTCTTCATGACGAACCAGGCTAGGTTCATATGAGGAGCCTGAGAAATCGCGGAACGGTTTATTGCTCGGATCGTCGCAACCGCATGATTTGCTGAAATGACCCCGGCGTCACTGATTGACCGAGGCGGTCACTAATGTGTTTTCGCAGGTCGCAATTTCGTACTAAAAGCTGAGAAACAGCAGCTCACGTAGTTGGCATCTACTATTCACCTAGTTAAACGACGAATGCGCAATTACCGCACCTTTCCACCTGCCGCGACCTGCGATTCGAGAATTTGCCACGGCACCGCCGAAATTCGAAACGTGTTCTAGCCCACATTCGCGTGTTGCAGGGCTTTTCGCCCTCCGAACCGGCGTCGAATACCGAATTCTGTAGCCGGAGTTATCTGAACGTTATGTGCGTCGGTGTCATTGATCTGCGACCCCAAACGTCCTCCATGGCGTGGCGCCCTGCACTAGTTTTTCGACCGAGGGTCGTCGGGAGGTGGTGCTCGTGATCGGTACACGCGTAGTCGCGGCGGCTTTCGTGCTCGGCATGTCGATGGCAGGACCGCAGGCGCTGGGTGTGGCCGCCGCCGACAGCGGCCCCGACTCGGCGTCAACGGAAAAAAGTGGCAGTTCATCGTCGCGGCCGAATCCGGGGACCAGCACCGGTCGCCGGAATAGCCAACCGATGGAGCGCGGTCACGGCCCTCGGGCACCCCGCGGCCAACCCCGGGCGGATCAGCCGGCACCCGCCGCCACGGCCCCACGGACTCCGACGACCCGCCGGCCTACAGCGACCGCCGTGACATCAGCCGGACCAGAGCGCAAAGCCGCACCGACCGCCCCCGTGGTCACCGCGCCGGCAGCCGCACGGTCGGTGGTCCAGCCACCCGCCGATACCCGCGCTCCCGGCGATGCGGCGGCTTCCAGCACCCCGTCGGTCGCAGTTGCGCCCGCCGTCGCCCCCGTCCGGCAGATGCGCGCAACCGCGGGGCAGTTGCAACGGTTCGTCGACTCGGCCGGTGACTGGCTGGCAGGCACGGCGGTGACACCGTTCACCGACCTGCTGTCCGGAGCACTGTGGCTGTTGCGCCGCGCGGTCCCGGCGGGTGCGGGTCCCGGAAGCCCGACGGCTTGCGGCCTCACCTGCACCACCCTCACGCACTCCCCCGCCGCACCGTCACAGGTGCTCACGGTGACGAGTCGGACCGACGGCGAAGCCGGGTCGCTGCGAGATGTCCTCAGCCAAGCCACTTCCGGGGATGTCATCCGGTTCGCGCCGCGACTGCGCGGAGCCACACTCACGCTGACCCAGGGCGCTCTCGACGTCGACGTGTCGGTGGTCATCGAGGGGACGCGGCAGACCCTCGACGCCGGCGGACTGTCCCGGATCATGGTGCTCGACGAACCGGGAACGACGATCTCACTGCGCGGACTGCACTTCGCGAACGGAAGCGCACCGGGCGATCCGGTGAGAGGAACTGCGGGCGGGGCGATCCTGGCCGACTCGGTGACGCTGGAGGTCAGCCGGTCACGGTTCTCCGGGAACCACGCGTCGGCGACCCAGCCCGCCGAAGCCGAGTCGGGGTACATGCAGTCCGGTGTGGGCGGCGCGATCTCCGCGTTTGGCTGCACCGTCAGTGTCAGCGACTCCGACTTCACCGGCAACAGCGTCACCGGGTCGGCCAACAATGCGCAGCAGCAGCCCAGCGCCGGCCTGGGTGGGGCGATCTTCGCCGAGGATTCCGTAGTGGCACTGCGGCATTCACGTTTCAGCGGTAACTCGGCCACCGGCGGCTCCGGGGTGAATCCGATCGAGGCTTTCCCGAAAGCCGACGGGGGGCTGGGCTCCGGCGGGGCCATCTTCGTCTCGCGCGGTCCGCTGTCGGCGAGTGAGGTGACGTTTCACCGCAACACAGCGACCGGGGGGGACGGCCTGGTCGGCACCGAGTCAAACCCCTACGGAAACCTCGTCGGTTCCGGCGGGAACGCTTCGGGCGGGGCGCTGTGGGTGGTGGGCAAGGGCCTCGGCAACGGCGATCCGGTGCAGCTCGACCTGACCGGGGTGACGTTCACCTCCAACACCGTGACTGGTGGATCGGCTGGGGCTCAGGGCCTCGCCTCGCTGCCTGCCGAGCAGGGCGGCCGGGCCAGCGGCGGCGGCTTCGGCGCCGTCGAATGGGTCGCGGTCAGCCTGGCCCGTGTGTCGGTGCGCGACAACCTCGCGCAGGGCGGCGGCGCCGGGGCCAACGCCGCTGACGCTGGGAGCAACACCGGGAGCGGCGGAGTCGGCCAGGGTGGTGGCGCCTTGTTCATCTCGCCGGCCTCGGTGTACGCCACCGGGCTTTCGGTCCGCCACAACACGGCACGGGGCGGTAAGGGCGCCGACTCGGCCGCCGACTCGGGAACCGAGGCCGGTGAAGGCGGCTACGCCTACAGCGGCGGCGTGCTGATGAACAACGCCACCGGCGGTCTGGACGTCCCCGCCGCCGTGATTCCGGTGGTCATCCGCCAGGCCGAGATCGTGGGCAACCGGGCCGTCGGCGGGCAGCCGGGTTCGGGTCCGGTTCCCGCCACCGGCCTCGGTGCGGGCGGGCTCGCCTCCGCCGGTGGCATGGAGTTCACCAGCGTGTTCGACAGCCGACTGGTCGGGGTCCGGTTCATCGGTAACTCCGCGCTGGCCGAGCAGGGCAAATTCGCCGAAGCCGGCGCTCTGATCAACCCGTTCGGTGTGCCGCCGGAAGGCGAGACTGCGAATCTGCAGATCCAGAACAGCCTGTTCCGAGGCAACACGGCCGTCGGCGGTAACGACGCGGCCAACCCGATCTATCGTTCGACCAAGGCGGGCGCGTTCTCCAGCAACGGCGTCGGCACCGTGGTATCGGGAAGCCGATTTGTGCGCAACTCCGCAGTCGGGGGCAACGACACCGGCAGCGGCCACCTCGGCTCGGCGCTCGGCGGGGCGATCTACTCCGAAGGCTCCGAGCAGACCTCGACCGCGATCTTCAACACCACCTTCACGAACAACTCGGCGGTCGGCGGCCGGCGTCTGGTCGCCAGCGAGTCGATCATCGAGCCCCTCTCCGGCGAGGCGCGCGGCGGCGCCCTCTATTCGTTCAACGGCACAACCACGATCAATGGCGGCGCATTCGTGCGCAATTCCGCTACCGTCCGCGCCCGGGCCGACCGGGGCGCCGCCGGCGGCGCGATCGCAATCTCGTTTGCCGAAGGGGATTACGTCAACTACCTCACCACGACGGGGGTGCGGTTCGTCTCCAACGCGGCTTCCTCGCGCCGCGGAGTCGCCAGTGGCGGGGCCATCTCGTTCGACGGCACCGCCTTTGTGGACAACGGGTCGACCTTCAACGGCAACCAGGCGAGGTCGAGCCGTAGCGAGGGGTCGGCCTACGGCGGGGCGCTTTTGCTCGCGCAGACCAGTCAACTCAACGCAACGACGGTGACCCGCAACTCGTCGCGGGCCGCCCAGGGCTTCGGCGGTGGCATTGCCCTGCCGCTTGGGCCGGAGGTGCTGACGGCGTCGCTCACCGATGTTCGCCGCAACCGGGCCAGCACGGCCGGCCCCCAACTGTGGTGGCCGACGGGCTAACGATCAGACAGTCTGATCCGACGGCGCTTGTGTGACGATCGCCGGATCGTGCGGAATGTAGTTCTCCCAACGGATCTGGGGTTCACCGTTCCACCGATAGGCGACCAGGGTTCCGCCTTTCACGGCGCTGAAATCGACGCAGGCGGTGTAGGTGGTCCAGTCGTCACGGTGAACCGGCTCCCATTCCCGCCAGTAATGGCCGTAGAACAGCGGAACCTCGTCTTGGTAGACGAAGGTCAGGCCGGCGTCGGCATCGACTCTGAGTTCGGGGAGTTCCGGGTAGGGGTCTCGGCTCTCGGTCTTCGCGCCACGGGTCTCGGCGAGTTCGCGCAACGTCGTCGCGTCGTGGTCCCACCACCGAATGCGGGCGTTGGTTCTCCGATGGTGATCCTTGTCCCAGTACGGGTCGCAGCCGTATTCCGTGAGGCTGATCTCCGGACCTTTCAGAAGCGTCTCGACTGCGCGGTACAGTTCGTGGCCCTTCGCCGAGGCGTCGGCGTAGTGCTGATCAGTGGTCAACCTGGGCCCGCCGCAGGCGGATTCGACGGCCTCCATCGACTCACGGTGCCAACAGGCGTGCACCACCCGGATCGGACCCGGAAGCTCCAACCACAGCGGAATCGTCTTGAACCAGGCCACATACTCCTGCTGCTGGGCCTGCGTCAGCTGGTCCAGGAATGCCCGATGCTGCTTGGTGTTCTTCTCGCTGTGCTCGCGCAGGCCCATGGCCCAAGCGATGGCGTTGAACTCGTGGTTGCCCATCACGATGTGCGCGCTGCCCGCTTCGACCATCGCCTTGACGATCTCCAACACCCGAAGCTGTTCGTCGCCGCGGTCGACGAGGTCACCGACGAACACCGCGGTGCGTTCCGGGTGCCGGTAGACCCCCGCATCATCCGGCCGGTACCCGAGCTCACCGAGGAGCGCCTCGAGCTTGGTCGCGCAGCCGTGAATGTCACCAATGATGTCGTAGTAATTCACTCCCATCCCCCTCCTCTGCAACCCCCACTGTCAGCCTCACTATGGCATCCGGTACCGACAAAACTGCGGGTCGCGGAAGTTGTCGGGGGGCGCTGGGAGCATGGCCCGCAAGACCTAGAAGATAAGGAGACCGACATGGGACGCAAACCGAGCGACGACTACGCACCCGGAGAGCCCGGCAAGTACGGCGAGCCCTACGAGATGATCGACGACGTCGAGGCCGACGAGGAGGACGAAGACGACGATTGAGGCCCGCTACGTAGACTCCGGAAGGTGAGCGACGCCCTAGTTCTGGACTACGTACGGACCCCGCGCGCCAAGGCCTCGGCGAAGGGATCCCTGCACGACCGCACCGCCACCGATCTGCTCATTCACCTCGAACACGCCCTGGTCGACCGGACCGCCCTGGACCCTGCCCGGGTCGACGATGTGATCGTCGGGTGCGCCTCCCAAGTCGACGAGCAGGGCGCCAACATCGCCCGCACGTCCACGCTGCTGGCCGGGTGGGGCGAGCACGTTCCGGGCCTGACGATCAACCGGTTCTGCGCCTCGGGTATCGACGCCGTCGCGCACGCCGCCGCCCGCCTGAAGGCCGGTGACCTCGGCCTGGCGGTGGCCGGCGGGGTGGAGTCGGTATCCCGGGTTCCGCTGTTCGCCGACCGCGGACCGCTGTGGACCGACCCTTCCACCATCCGCGAGGTGGGCTCGGTTCACATGGGTATCGCGGCCGACCTCAACGCCACACTCGAGGAGTTCGGACGCGAGGAACTCGACAGCTACGGCGTGGAGACCCAGCACAAGGCGGCCGCCGCCTGGGCCTCCGGGGTGTTCTCGAAATCGGTTGTGCCAGTAAGCCCCTCCGAGCACGGGCCCGGACTGGGTCATGACGAATTGGTCCGCGGGCAGACGACGCTGGAACAGCTTGCGGGTCTGCCGCCGGCCTTCGCGCAGTTGGGTGCCGACGGCCAGGACGCAATCGCGCTGAACGCCTATCCGGGGGTTGCGTCCATCGAGCACCTGCACACCGTGGGCACTTCACCCCAAATGGCCGACGCCGCAGCGCTTCTACTGCTCGGCACCCCCGAGTCCGCCGAGGCGGCAGGGGTCGCGCCGCGGGGCCGGATCGTCGCCGCCGCGACCACCGCGGTGAACCCGGTGGTGATGCTGACCGCCGGCCAGTCCGCGGTGGTCGAGGTCATCGCCCGCGCCGGGCTGCGGCCCGCCGACATCGACGTCTTCGAGTTCGCGGAGGCGTTCGCCGCCCTGTGCCTGAAGTTTCGTCGCGAACTCGACGCCGGGCCAGACCGGATGAACCCCAACGGCGGCACCATGGCCATGGGGCACGCGTTCGGGGCGACCGGCGCGATCCTGGTGGG
>CAZRFC010000031.1:0-19603 GCA_964598975.1 uncultured Mycobacterium sp.
TCGCCGCCTGCCGCGGCCGCGGAACTGATCAGCACCGACCGCACGACCGGCCTGATCATCGCCACCATGGCCGGCGGGGAGAACAAGGCGCAGCAGTACGCCGCCGAACTCGTCGGGCAGGTCGGCGGAGACCGGGCCGGGGTGACGGTTCAGGCCGGCGGACCTTCGCTGGTGATGAAGCAGATCAACGATCAGACCAAGCACGACCTGGTTCGGATGGAAGCGATCGCGATCCCGTTGAGCATGGTGGTGCTGGTGTGGGTGTTCGGCGGCCTGGTCGCCGCGATGCTGCCCATGCTCGTCGGAGTGATGGCTGTCCTCGGCGCCATGGCGGTGCTGCGACTGCTGACCGGGTTCACCGAGGTTTCCATCTTCGCGCTCAACATCACCACGGCCCTCGGGCTGGCACTGGCCATCGACTACACCTTGCTGATCGTCAGCCGCTACCGCGACGAAATCCACGGCGGTGCCGCCCCGCAAGCCGCCCTGCTGCGCACCATGTCGACCGCTGGCCGCACCGTGCTGTTCTCGGCGGTGACGGTGGCGCTGTCGCTTTCGGCGCTGATGCTCTTCCCGATGTATTTCCTGAAGTCGTTCGCCTACTCCGGTGTGGCCACCGTCGCGTTCGCGGCTGCCGCCGCCGTGATCGTCACTCCCGCGGCGATGGTGGTGCTCGGTGATCGACTCGACGCGCTGGATCTGCGCCGGTGGTTGCGCCGCGTGCTGCGCCGGCCCGAACCGGTCGCCCCACCGGTAGAGCAGATGTTCTGGTACCGATCGACCAAAGCCGTGATGCGTCGCTCCGTTCCGATCGGAACGGCCATCGTCGGTCTGCTGGTTCTCCTGGGGCTGCCGTTCCTGGGCATACAGTTCGGCAGTCCGGACGATCGGGTGCTGCCCAAGACCGCCTCCGCGCATCAGGTCGGCGACCGGTTGCGTGACGGATTCTCCAGCAACCTCAACAACGGTCTGAGCGTCGTCATCCCGAAGATCGACGCCGATGCCGCTTCGGGTCCGGAGTTGGACCGTTACGCAGCGGATCTGTCTCGAGTTCCCGACGTCACCCTGGTTTCCGCGCCGGGCGGAACGTTCGTCGATGGCAGCAAGGTCGGGCCGCCCTCGGCGCCCGCCGGAGTCGCCGACGGCAGCGCGTTCCTGTCTGTGCGCAGCACAGCGCCACTGTTCTCCGATGCCTCAAAGAACCAACTCGACCGCCTCCACGCCGTGCCCGAACCGGCCGGCCGTGACGTGCTCATCGGCGGCGGCGCGCAGATCAGCCGCGACATCGTAGGAGCAGTCACCTCGCGGATGCCGTTGGTGCTGACCCTGATCGGCGCAATCACCTTCGTCCTGCTGTTCCTGCTCACCGGAAGCCTGGTTCTGCCACTCAAGGCGCTGGTGCTCAACGTGCTGTCGCTGTCGGCGGCATTCGGGGCGCTGGTCTGGGTGTTCCAGGAGGGCCATCTCGGCGCCCTGGGCACCACATCGACCGGCACCATGGAAGCCAACATCCCGGTGCTGATGTTCTGTGTCGCATTCGGGCTTTCGATGGACTACGAGGTGTTCCTGCTCGCCCGCATCCGGGAGTTCTGGCTGCGTTCCGGCGGAACCCGGGCCGATGCCGACGAGAGCGTGGCACTGGGACTGGCCCGCACCGGGCGGGTGGTCACCGCGGCTGCGCTGATCATGGCGATCGCCTTCGCCGCGCTGATCGCCGCGCAGGTTTCGTTCATGCGGATCTTCGGTGTAGGTCTCACCTTGGCGGTGATCGTCGACGCCACTCTGGTCCGGATGGCGTTGCTGCCCGCGTTCATGCAGGTGATGGGTAAGTGGAATTGGTGGGCCCCCGCGCCACTGGTGCGCCTGCATCAGCGAATCGGCATCACCGAGGAGCCGCCCGAACGGCGAGAGCCCGAACCGGAGTCGCTGGCTACAGTGGGGAAGTGACCGAAAGCGGAAACAAGGGCAAGACCGGCAAGACCCTGCACCACCCGCTGTTCGCCCGAATGTGGACGGTGATGTCCGCCCACGAGACCCCCCTGCTGCGCCGCCTGCGGGCAGAGAACCTGGCCGGCCTGTCCGGGCGCGTGCTGGAGGTGGGGGCGGGGACAGGCACGAACTTCGCCCACTACCCCGAGTCGGTCAGTGAGGTGGTGGCCTTGGAGCCAGAGGTGATGTTGGCGCCCAAGGCCCGCGAAGCGGCGGTCGGCGCGCCGGTGCCGGTGACCGTCATCGAATCCACCATCGAAAGCATGCCACCCGCCGAGCCGTTCGACGCGGTCGTCTGCTCGCTGGTGCTGTGCTCAGTCGATGACCCCGAAGCCGTGCTACACCAACTTAATTCGGTCCTCAAACCCGGTGGTGAGCTGCGGTATTTCGAGCATGTGGCCAGCACGGGCTGGCGTGGCTCGCTGCAGCGACTGGCCGACGCGACGGTGTGGCCCCGGATCGCCGGTAACTGCCACACCCACCGCGACACCGAACGGGCGATCACCGCCGCGGGCTTGACCGTTGATGTCGCGCGCCACCAGTGGACCTTTCCGGCCTGGGTGCCGCTGCCGGTGTCGGAGGTGGCGGTCGGCCGGGCTGTGAAAGCCCGTTAGTTCTTCGGAAGTAACTCCGGCAGTCGCTGCAAAAGCGTCGGCAGCGCCGTCCCGGCGCTCTCCCGCACCGATACGGTGACCGTCGACGACAGCGGTGTGGCGTCGGGGTTGACCTCGATCACCGTCGCCCCGTGCGCCAGCGCGATATCGGGCAACATGGCGGCCGGGTGGACCAGTCCGGACGTGCCGACTACCACCACGAGTTCGGAGTTCGACACCGCTTCGAGCCCGGCCTGCCACGGCTCGTCGGGCAGTTGCTCGCCGAACCAGACGATGCCGGGCCGGATCAGGCCCCCGCATTCGCACTGCAAGGGCTCTTTCTCCAGCACCGGTTCGGGCATGTCGGGGAGCGGGCCGTGATAGCGGGAACCGCAGGTGTCGCACCAGAATTCGGTGAGGCTGCCGTGCAGATGGTGAACCGTGCGGCTGCCGGCCCGCTCGTGCAGGTCATCGACGTTCTGGGTGATCACGGTGACGTCCGCGTAGTCCTGCCACATTGCCACGGCGTCGTGACCGGGGTTGGGCTGGACTTCCTTGACCAGATGGTGGCGCCACAGATACCAGGCCCACACCCGTTCCGGGTGCTTTTGCCAGCCGTCGGTGCTGGCGATCTCGTAGGGATCGTATTTCGACCACAGCCCGGTCTCGTCGTCGCGGAACGTGGGAACCCCGCTTTCGGCGGAGATTCCCGCCCCGCTGAAGACTGCGATCCGCATCCGGGTGGAATCGGTCGATTCGGTTGATTCCAACAACGGGTGCCCTTTCGTGGTCGTGTCGGCATTCTACGGGTCTGGCCGCGCTTCGCGGCCAGCCAGGAGCCGACCGCTGTGCGCCATACTGGGGAACGTGTCGGAGTTAGGCGGGTGGCTGCGGGTGGACAGCCGAGCCAGTACGCCGATCTTCGAACAGTTGCGGCTCGGGGTGATCGAAGCGGTGCGCGACGGGCGGTTGGCGGCCGGCGCCAGGCTGCCCACCGTCCGGGAATTGGCCGGCGATCTCGGGCTGGCGGTGAACACCGTGGCCCGCGCCTACCGGGAACTGGAGACCGCGGGCGTCCTCGAAACCCGCGGCCGCCATGGCAGTTTCATCGCCCGTCGCGATCCGACCGATGTTGCGATGGCTGCCGCCGCCCATGCCTACGCCGAAGCTGCGCGGGCACTGGGGGTCGGCCCTGATGAGGCGCGGCGTTACCTTGCTGCCGAATTCCCCTCAGCCGAAGTCCAGTAGCGCGTAGACACCCCGGAACGGTTTCATCGGTCCGAAGGCCCAGAACGCCGGGAACAGCGTCTTGAACATGAATCCGCGCCCCTGCGGCATCGGTACGTCGTGGACGGCCTTCAGGCCGGGGACGGTGCCTACCAGTGCCCGCAACTCGTTGATCGACAGGCTGAACGGCATCGGCGGCACCCGGTAGTGCCTGGACGCGCGGATGCCCTTGGGTGCGACCTTCTTGATGATGGTCGGCGGGAGATCGAAGAACATCCGTCCGCCGGGAAATCGCTTGGCGCACTGGCGAATCAGGTCCATGGCCTCGTCGGGCTGCAGATACATCAGCAGTCCCTCGGCGGTGATGAACACCCCGTCTTGCGGGTCGACCCGGTCCATCCAGCTGTAGTCCAGGGCTGATTGGGCCAGGTTGGTAATTCGGGGCGAGGCCGGCAGCAGCCTTTCGCGCAGTTCGATGACCGGTGGCAGATCGACCGACACCCAGCGGAACTGTGGGTCCGGGACCGCCCTGTCCAGCCGCCAGAAGCTGGTCTGGAAGCCCTCGGCGAGGGCGACGATGGTGGCCTTCGGATGGCTGCGCAGGTACTCGATGGTGCATCGGTCGGCCGCCAGGGACCGCAGCGCCATTTCCTGGCCACGTCGGCCGAACTTGTCGTAGTCGACGCCGTAGGTCGTCGTGAAGGCATCGCGCAGTTCGATGGCCATCGGGTCGGAGATGATGGCGTCGGGCAGGCCGGCCTGGTGGGCGCGACCGTTGAGTGTCATCAGCGCGGTCTCGGAGACCCCGGTCAGCGCGGCGGAGTTGTCATTGGCAGGACGATTCACGTGCCAAACCTACCGGGAGTCGTAGGCTCGGATTCATGACCCGTCAGGTGTTCGACGACAAACTGCTGGCACTGATCACCGACAACTCCCTCGGTGTGCTGGCAACCATCAAGCGTGACGGGCGCCCGCAGCTGTCCAATGTCACCTACCACTTCGACCCGCGCACCCTGACCATCGAGATCTCAGTCACCGAACCGCGGGCCAAGACCCGCAATCTGCGCCGCGATCCGCGGGCCTCGTTGCTAGTGAGCTCCGATGACGGCTGGTCCTACGCGGTCGCCGAGGGCAATGCCGTCCTCAGTCCGCCGGCCGCCGCGCCGGACGACGAGACCGTCGAGTCGTTGGTGACCCTGTATCGCAACGTCGCCGGCGAGCACCCCGACTGGGACGAATACCGCGAGGCGATGGTCGTGGACCGGCGGGTGTTGCTGCGGCTTCGGATCGGTCACCTCTACGGGATGCCGCCGGGCATGCGCTGAGTTGTTCCCCCGACGTCGTCCCCCGGCCTTGTCCCCTGGGCGTTGGGCTAACCTGCCAGCATGGCCAAAGCCCAATCCGATCCGGCTGACGACCCCGCCGACGAGACCAAGCGCAAGTTCCGCGAGGCGCTCGAGCGCAAGAAGGCCAACGCCGCCGGTGGCACCGCGCACACCGACGGCGGGGCGAGGGGCTCGCACGCACACGGCCCGGCCGAGCAGCGCCGGAGCTTCCGTCGCAAGAGCGGCGGTTAGCGCCGGCGCTGCCCGGCAATCGCACGCCCGGCAATCGAACTCAGTGGTGGGTGGCCTTCTCCGCGCCAACGCCGGTCAGTGACCGGACCTCCATCTCGGCGTTGAGAACCGGGTCGCCGGTGTCGCGGGAGGTCAGGGTTCCGACGATGCCGAGGATGAACCCCAGCGGAATCGACACGATGCCCGGGTTGGACAGCGGAAACCAGGCGAAGTCAGACCCGGGGATCATCGACGTCTTGGCCCCGGACACCGCGGGGGAGAACACGATCAGCACGATGCAACTGATCAACCCGCCGTACATGCTCCACAGCGCGCCGCGGGTGTTGAACCGCCGCCAGTACAGCGAGTACAGGATGGTCGGCAGGTTGGCCGAGGCGGCGACCGCGAAGGCCAGCGCCACCAGGAACGCGACATTCTGTCCATTGGCCAGGATCCCGAGGCCGATCGCGAGGACGCCGAGTACCACGGCGGTGATGCGGGAGACCCTCATCTGCTCGTCCTCGGTCACCTTGTGCGACTTGAGCACGCTGGCGTAGACGTCGTGGGCGAACGATGCCGACGCGGTGATGGTCAGCCCGGCCACCACGGCCAGGATGGTCGCGAACGCCACCGCCGATATGACGCCGAGCAGGATCGTGCCGCCCAGTTCGAAGGCCAGCAGCGGTGCCGCGGAGTTCTGGCCGCCGGGAGCTTTCAGGATCGTGTCCGGCCCGACCAGCGCGGCGGCCCCGTAGCCGAGGATGAGGGTGAACAGGTAGAAGGCGCCGATCAGGCCGATCGCCCACACCACCGAGCGGCGGGCCTCCCGGGCGGTGGGCACGGTGTAGAACCGCATCAGCACGTGCGGGAGGCCGGCGGTGCCCAGGACCAGGGCGATACCCAGCGACAGCAGGTTGATCTTGGAGGTGGTCGAGGTGCCGTACTGGGCGCCCGGGGCCAGCACGTCGCGGCTGGAGACCCCCTTGGTCGTCGACTGGGTGACCATCTCCTGGGCCCGGCCCATGATCTCGGAGATGTTCAGGCCGAATTTGGCCAGTACGAGGACGGTCATGAACCCGGCCCCGGCGATCAGCAGCACGGCCTTGATGATCTGCACCCAGGTGGTTCCGGCCATGCCGCCGATGAGTACATAGATGATCATCAGCACGCCGACGATCGCGATGACGACAGACTGCGCGAACCGGCTGTTGATATCGAGCAGCAGGGCGACCAGGCCGCCCGCACCGGCCATCTGGGCCAGCAGATAGAACAGCGACACCGTCATCGTCGAGATGGCCGCTGCGAGCCGGACCGGTTTCTGCTTGAGCCGGAAGCTCAGCACGTCGGCCATGGTGAATTTGCCGGTGTTGCGCAGCAATTCGGCCACCAGCAGCAGGGCCACCAGCCAGGCCACCAGGAAGCCGATCGAGTAGAGGAAGCCGTCGTAGCCGTATACGGCGATGGCACCGGCGATGCCCAGGAAGCTGGCCGCCGACAGGTAGTCCCCGGCGATGGCGACGCCGTTCTGCCGTCCGGTGAAGGCGTGCCCGCCGGTGAAGTACTCGGTCGCGTTGGTGTTGCGACGGCTGACCCGGATGACGATGACCAACGTGACGATGACGAACGCGACGAAGATGCCGATGTTGACGGCCGGGTTGCCGAGTTGGCCGGCCGCGAGGATGGTCGTGGTCACTGCTCGGCCCAATGCATCTCGGCGCGGATGGCCGCGGCGCGCGGGTCCAGTTCACGGTTGGCGAACCGGATGTAGAGACCGGTGATCAGGAACGTCGTGAGGAACTGGCCCAGTCCGAGCAGCAGGCCGACGTTGATGTTGCCCCACACCTTGGTGGCCATGAACTCGTTGGCGAAGGCGCCCAGCAGGACGTAGGACGCGTACCAGATCAAGAAGAAGATCGTCGTCGGGAAGACGAAGCGGCGCAGGGTGCGCCGCAGTTCCTGAAACTCCGGGCTGGCCTGTACGGCCAGATATTGCGAACCGCTGGGAGGGACCTCCCGGGGCTCGGCCTGAGGTGCGGCCACGTAGCGACTCCTGCCATTCGTGGGTGAACTGGTGCCCTGAGCGTAAAGAGAGCCACGTCACAGTTCGGGTGCTGCGAGCCGAAGTGCCGAAGCCTGCGCCCAGCGGTGGGCGGCGGGCGATGAACGGTTAGCGGTTTCTCGGCAACTCTCGTCCCGGCGGTATCCGCTCGACCCCCATGCCCATGCGTTCGGGCAGGTGCATGCGGGCGAACACCCGGGAGACGTCCGGCGGTGCGCTGGAACGGGTGAGCCGACTGCCGACGATCATCGTGACGAAGGCCAGCGGCACGGTCACCGCACCCGGGTAGCCCACCAAGGCTGCCGGCCAGCCGTACAGGACGTCGTCGCCGACCGCGTCGGTCACGGCAAGCAGGACGGCCACCGCCGAGGACACCGCGCCGACGACAAGTCCGGCCACCGCGCCCGCGGCGGTCAGCCCACGCCACCAGATCCCCAGCACCAGCAGCGGGCACAGCGTCGAGGCGGCCACCGCGAACACCAGTCCCACCCCCCGGGACAGTTCGAATGACGACGCGGCCAGGGCCAATGGGATCGGGGCGAGCCCGCCGACCACGGCCGCGATCCGGAAGTCCCGCACCCGGCCGCTCAGCAGATCGGTCGAGACCGCCCCGGCCACAGTGACCAGCAGCCCGGAGGAGGTGGCCAGGAAGGCGGCGATGGCGCCGGCGGCCACCAGGGCGCCCAGTAGCTGGCCGCCCAAACCAGTGATCGCCGCGGTCGGCATCAACAGCACTGCCGCGTCGGTCTTGCCGGTGATCAGCAGTTGCGGCACGAAGGTGCGGGCCAATCCGCCAAGCACGGTGGGAAACAGATAGAAAACCCCTAGCAGGGCGATCACCGCCAACGCGGAGCGGCGCGCCGCCCGGCCGTCGGGGTTGGTGTAGAAGCGCACCAGCACATGCGGCAGGCCCATCGCACCGAGGAACGTCGCCAACAGGATCGAAAGTATTTGGTACAGAGGGTGTTTGCCGCCGACACCCGTACCGCTGGCGAGCCAATCCGTGCCGGTGGCGGGGGCGCCCACCACCACGGGCGTATGCGCGCCGGGCGCCAGGACTACGGTGCTGCCGGCGGAGATGGTGTGACGGCCCGCGCCCACATCGGCGGCGCGCGCGGGTCCGCCGTCGAGGGTCCCGGTGACGGTGACCCCGGCCGGGTCGATGACGGTGACATCGACATCGGTCTCCACGCTGACTGTGGTCTGCCCGGTGACGACCGGCGGCAGTGGACCACCGAATTCATGGTGCTGCGGTGCGGCCATGAACGCGATCGCCATCGCCGGCACGGCGATCGCGGTGAGCTTCAGCCAGTACTGGAAGGCCTGGACGAATGTGATCGACCGCATTCCGCCGCCGACCACGTTGGCTATCACGATGGCACCGACCGCCAATGGGCCCACCCAGACCGGCAGCCCAAGCAGGGTCCGGAGCGTGAGTCCGGCGCCCTGGTACTGCGGCACCAGGTACAGGATGCAGATCGTCACCACGACTGCCATCGCGATTCGACGCACGAGTGGGGACTTGAGCCGGAACTCGGCGAAATCGGGCACCGTGTAGGCGCCCGAGCGGCGCAGCGGTGCCGAGACGAACAGCAGCAGACCCAGATACCCGGCCGTGAAACCCACCGGATACCACAACGCGTCGGCGCCGTACTTCGCGATCAACCCCGCGACGCCGAGAAAGGAAGCCGCAGAAAGATATTCGCCGGAGATCGCGGCCGCGTTGAGGTAGGGCGGCACGGTCCGGGAGGCCACCAGGAAGTCGGAGGCGGTCCGTGACACCCGCCACCGGTAGGCGCCCACCGCCACCGTCGCAAGCGACGCCGCGATCAACGCGGCCGCGGTCAGCGTCGAGTTGGTCGCGTTCACTGGTCTTCACCGGCGTCGACGATGCGGATGAAATCGCGCTCGCCCTGTTCGGCCAACCGGATGTAGAGCCGCCCGACCCCATACATCGCCGGGTAGACCAGGAAGCCCAGGATCAGCCAGTCGGGCCGGACTCCGAAGACGGTGACGGTGCCCAAGGCCGGGAAAACCTCGTCCAGGCAGGCCAGAGCCGTCAGCGTTCCGAGTACCAGCGCGCCCAGTCGCAGTGCCAGACCGAGCTGTGCCCGAACCAGGCCACGGACCAGGGCGTCGCCTACCTCGGTCTGCTCCTGCAATTCCACCCGGGTGCGGACCATCCGGGTTCCCCGCCGCTGTGACAGCACCACGCGCTGCCGCTTCGGGCGCCCGCTCGTCACTCGCCGCCACCGGGCCGGAAGTTGCGCATCGGGTCCCGGATCAGCCGGTCGCGAAGCTCGCGGGCTTGGCGCCTGCTGACCGGAAGCTCAACCGGGGGCGAGGAACCGTTGGCGCGCAACCGCACCATGGTGCCGGCGCTGGCTGTGCGCAGTCCCGTCACCATGGACAGGGCGACCAGATACGAGCGGTGTACTCGCTGGAACCCGCGGGAGCGCCACCGTTCCTCCAGGACCGTCAGTGGGATTCGCACCAGATGTGAGCCGTTGGAGGTGTGCAGCCGGGCGTAGTCGCCCTCGGCTTCGACCCAGCCCACGCTGTCGCATCGCACCAGTTGGGTCAGACCGCCCAGTTCCACCGGAATGACGTCGTCGCCGGCTGCCGCCTCTGCCGATCGGACGGGCTCCTGCATCCGGCTGGCGCCGATCCGCCGGATCGCCGCGTCGAGACGTTCCTCGCGAATCGGCTTGAGCAGATAATCCAGCGCGCCGACCTCGAACGCGGCGACGGCCTTGTCGTCATGGGCGGTGACGAACACCAGCGCGGGCGGATTGGAGAAGTTGGTCAGGACACCGGCCAGTTCCAGCCCCGACAGTCCGGGCATGTTGATGTCGAGGAAGACCGCGTCCCAGGATCTTTCGTTGAGGGCGCGCAGCGCCGCCATTGCGTCGCCGACGCCGACCACCTCGACGATCTCGGGGTGGCGGCCCAGCAGGTACACCAGCTCGTCGAGGGCGGGGACCTCGTCGTCGACCGCCAGCACCCGCAGGGCCGTCATCGCACCTCCACCACGCCTATCAGGCCCGTACCCCCGGACGGAACTTCGGCACTCGCATGATCACCTTGGTACCCGCACCGGGTGCAGTCTCGACCACGAGACCGTAGTCGTTGCCGAACGCCGCCCGCAGGCGATGATCGACATTCGCCAGCCCGACATGGGCGGCCTGTTCGCCGTCGCTGAGAACATCGCCGGTTCCCGAGCGCAGGGCATCAGGATCCATTCCGACCCCGTCGTCCTCGACGGTGAGCAGACAGTCCGCGCCCGCGTCCTTGGCCGCGATCTCCACCGATCCGTGCGAGCGCCCGGCGAGCCCGTGCCGCACCGCGTTCTCCACCAGAGGCTGCAACGCCAGGAACGGCACCACCACGTTGAGAACCTCCGGGGCCACCTGCAGGGTCACCTGCAGATTGGGGCCGAAGCGGGCCCGCTCCAGGGTCAGGTAGCGATCGATGTTGCGCAGCTCATCGGACAGCACGGTGTAGGGCCCGGCGGATCGGAAGGAGTAGCGGGTGAAGTCGGCGAACTCCAGGATCAGTTCTCGGGCGCGGTCCGGGTCGGTTCGCACGAACGACGCGATGGTGTTCAGCGCGTTGTAGACGAAGTGCGGACTGATCTGGGCGCGCAGCGCGAGCACCTCCGCCCGATCGAGCCGGGCGCGGGAGGCGTCGAGTTCAGCGAGCTGCAACTGCCCGGCGGCATACCTGGCGACTTCGCCCATCGCGCCCAGCATTCCGGGGGAGGGTTCGGCCAGTGTCAGCGCGACCATGGCGCCCAGCACGGTGCCGTCGTCATGCAGCAGTGGCAGGGCCACGGCCGCTGGCGTCTGATCTCTGCGCAACACCCGCCGTTGACCGCCGATGCATTCCCGGGCCAGGCTCGACGACAGATTCGTGGCCGACTCGTTCCAGATATCGTCGCCGGGCGGATCGGCGACGAGCAGTTCACCGTCGGCGTCGTACAGCGCCAGCCCATCGGCACCCGTGAGCGCCCGTAGGTGCGGGGCTGCCTCGCTGGCGGAATCGGTGTCGAGTCCCTTGCGCAGCGGCCGCGCCGCCAGCGACGCAGTGTGCAGGGCGGCATGAACGGTCCGTTCCTCCGGGGTGGTCACCACCCGGCGGGTGAGCACCGCGACCAGGCCCACCATCACCGCGACCGCGGTCAGGGCGAGCGTCAACGCCACTGCCACCCCGTCGGACATGGGACCTCCCGTACGTCGGGATTCATTGTGCGGCTTCACCCGCCCGCAGTTCCCAGCTTCGGGTCACCACAACTCCGCCCCGGTCGTCAAGGCAGGCCGCGGCGGTCACGCCCCGGGCAGCGAAAGTAGTATCGCGGCATGAGCAAGCTCTGCCTCGCCCAAGAGCCTGGAGCTGACCAGCTTCTCGAAGACGACCCGTTCGCACTGCTGGTTGGGATGCTTCTTGACCAGCAGATCCCGATGGAGGTCGCGTTCGCCGGGCCCCGCAAGATCGCTGACCGGCTCGGCGGGATGGACGCCCGGCTGATCGCCGACTGCGATCCGGACCGCTTCGCCGCACTGTTCTCCGAAACTCCTGCGGTGCATCGGTTTCCTGGGTCGATGGCCAAGCGGGTCCAGGACCTGGCCCGGGAGGTCGTCGACACCTACGGCGGGGACGCCGCCGGGCTGTGGACCCAAGGCGACCCGGACGGCCTCGAGGTGCTGCGTCGGCTCAAGGCGCTGCCCGGTTTCGGCGAGCAGAAGGCCAGGATCTTTCTGGCCCTGCTGGGCAAGCAATACGGGGTGAACCCGCGGGGCTGGCGTGCGGCGGCCGGTGACTACGGCAAGGCCGGCACCCACATGTCGATCGCCGATGTGGTGGACAAGGCCTCACTGGAGCAGGTTCGGGCGTACAAAAAGAAGATGAAGGCAGCAGCGAAGGCAAAGGCGTAGGAGAGAAATGGCGAAGACCCACCTGAACTGCCCGTGCGGCGAAGCGATCCAGGGCAAGGACGAGGACGAACTCGTCGACCTCGCCCAGGCGCACCTCGCCGAGGCCCATCCCGGGATGCACTACGAGCGCGAGCACATCCTGTTCATGGCCTACTGAGCGGCCACTAGTCGGCGGCGATACCGACGGCAGCTTCCAGTTCGGTCAGCGCCTGCTCGGTGAGCGGGATGAGTTCGGCGACCCGCGGCATCACGTCGGCGTCGGTGACATAGCCGACCGCGATGCGTCCGGCGTAACTACACACCGTGACGTTGAGGCCCATCCCGTCGAATATCGATGACACCGGGTAGATCTCATCGAGGTGGGCCCCGTTGTAGTACATCTCCTCGCGTGGCCCGGGGACGTTGGAGATCGCCATATTGCAGCTCGGCGGGAGCAGCGTGCCGAACGGCAGCAGCGGGATGACCACCGTCGAACCGATCGCCGGGCCCATCACGGCCAGCATCGCATCGGATCCCTTGGTGGTGACCTGCTTCTTGATGTTGGTCATCGCCAGTTGGACGAACGCCAACCGCTGGCCGGCGTCCGCGATGTCGGTGCCCAGCGGGCACAGGCCCAATCCGAACTTGTTGCCGCTGTCGGTGGCAGCGCTGTCCGGACCGCCCTCGCGGTCGCGGACCGACACCGGGCACATCGCGACCAGGGTGCGGTCCGGCAGTTGGTCGCGCTCGAGCAGCCAGGCCCGCATCGCCCCCGCGATCAGGGTGGTGACCACGTCGTTCCCGGTGGCGCCGGTGGCCTCCTGGATCGCCCGGATCCGCCCGCGGTCCAGGCTGGTTCCCGCTGCCGCCCGGCGCGGCCCGAGTTTGGCGTTGAAACGAGTTTGCGGTGCCTCGAAGGGCGCGACGACGGCGTCGGTCACCAGGCTGCCGATGATGTTGGCCAGTTCGGCTTCGGCCACCCGGCGGGTGAGGTCCAAACCGGCCGCGGCGGCGTCGGCGACCGCGCGTACCGCCTGGAACGGGTTGGGCAACGCCGGTCGTTTGGATCGGGACCGTTTCCCGGGTGTTCCCGGTGTGCTCTTCTCGGCGTAGAACGGCGGCATCCACCGCTTGTCCGGGTCGGGGCTCAGGGAGTCGCTGATCATCCGCAGACCGGCGACGCCGTCGATGATCGTGTGGTGGATCTTGATGTACAGCGCGAATCGGCCGTCGGGCAGGCCGTCGATCAGGTAGCTGGTCCACATCGGCACCGACATGTCCAGTCGGCCGCCGTGCAGTTCGGAGACCACCTCCCACAGGTCCGCAGGCCCGGATCCGGGCGTCAGCGTCACCCGGTGCACGTGGGCGCGTAGGTCGATCTCGGGGACCTCGCGCCACACCCAGATCCCGCCGGTGTCGGCACCGCGATGCGGGTGGCGACGCAGTCGCGGATCGACTTTCTGGTCGATGATCAGGCTGTCTTCGTAGAGCTTGTCGACGTAGGCCTTCGGTCCGGCGTCGGCCGCTTCGGCCGGCGGGGACAGGATCAGCACAACACCAACATGCATTGCGCTGCCGAGCTTTTCGCCGGCGAGCATCAACGAGTCCAACGTCTCCAGCGATTCCACCGTGCTCCTCGTTGCGTGCCGGTTCCCCGGAGTTCCAGCCTAGTCAGGGGTGCGTCACGGCACGACGGCGGAGCCGATGGTCGGCATGAAGGTGCACTGCTTGTCCAG
Source organism: uncultured Mycobacterium sp. (assembly GCA_964598975.1). Lineage (GTDB taxonomy): Bacteria > Actinomycetota > Actinomycetes > Mycobacteriales > Mycobacteriaceae > Mycobacterium. The sequence continues at coordinate 14,074 of CAZRFC010000031.1, forward strand.
CGTGGTGACCTGCCCGAAGATCGTCGACATGATGCTGCCCGGCCCGGTGTCGACGATGGCGGTCAGCGTGGTCGGACCCTGCGGGTTGATCGCCGGATTCGGTTTGAGGGTCGCGCTGCCCGAACTGCCGGTGGTCAGGTTGACCCAGGTGACGTTGAGCGGCAGTTTCTGCTCCGCGGCCGGCGCCGGCGTGCCCACCGCGGTGAAGACGTAGGCCATCTGACCGGGACCGGGACCCGGCGCCGGGATCTTGGCGGGACCGGCCACCGACAGCGCGGTCGCGATGACGTTTCCGCCGTCCTTGAGGCACCCGTTGCTGATCGAGGGATACATGAAGTCCTGCGTCGGCGGGGTGTTGGGGTCGTAGGGGGTTCTCGCCTCCGGTGCGGGGGCGGGCGCCGGCTGGCCGGGCTGGGCCGCGAGCGGGGCTGCGGCCGGGGCGGGTGGGGCTTCCGGTGCGGGTGCCGGGGGCGGAACCATCACCGGAACCTCGGGTGCCGGTCCGGCGGCGCGCTCCGGGTTGATCCCGGCGGGCAGGTGCGCCTCGGTTCCGGGTACCGCGCCGGGGGCCGGCACGTGCTGCTGCAGCGGGATCGGGCCGTTGCCGGTACCGGGTGTCATTAGCGGCATGGCGCCGTGGACCGGACCCGCCTGCTCGGTCACCACGGCCGCCGCGGGGGCGAGACCCGCCGCGCCGCCGCCCTGGACGAACTTGGAGACGGCCTGTGCCAGCGCCAGCGACCCCTCGGGAGTGGTGGCATTGCCGGCCAGCTGAGATGCCGCAGCCAGGAGCAACTGCTGGGCCGACCCCGGGTCACCCGCCGCCTGCTGGACCACCGGGCTCAGGCTCTGCATCGCCTCCAGTCCGGGCAGCTGCCCCGGATCCAGGGGAATGGTGGGGTCCGCTGCCGCGACCGGGCTCATGGCAACGGTCAAGGCGACGGTCATCAGTCCGGTGGCCAGCTTGGCGAAGTTCGGCACGGCGTGCTCCCTTTAGTCGATCGCGCAGTCAGTCAGGTCAGGGAAGGGCGTTCAGCAGCGGGTTCGGGCTGATCGGAAGGACAGGGGCAGCAGGAGCCACCGGCGCCATCGGCAGTGGCGTGGCCACCGGGGCGACCGGTTGGGCCGGGCTGATGAGCGGCAGGTTCGACGGCGCCAGGCCCACCAGGTTGGCCGGCACGCCCAGTTGGTTGAGCAGTGGGCCGACCATCTGGGCGGGGCCGGGAACCGGTGCCGCCGGCAGCGGCGCGGCCACCGGGGTGTACGGCGCGGCCGGAACCGGGTAGCCGGGGACACCCTCGATCGGCGAGACCGGCAGCGTGCTCGGCGCGGGGGCGCCCACGAGGGTCGAGGCACCGTTGAGAGCGGTGGCGGCGGACTGCAGCACCGCGCCGACGCTGGCCGGGTTGGTGGCGAACTGCTGGATCATGTTCAGCGCGGGAACGCCGGGAACTGCGGGCGGCATGATCGGCTCGGCGGCGGCGGACGCGCTCAACGCTACGGCGGCCGAGCCCAGTCCGGCGGCAATTACGTTGGCGGCGAACAACTTTGCGAAACGTGACATGTGGATCCACTCCCTTGATTGCAGGTCTTGGAACCGAAGGTATCCCGTTGCGGAAGTTACTCAAGTGACACGTGTGGCGGTTATGCAACCGTTACGGGAGCGATGGCCAAAGGTGACCCCGGGCATTTCGACGCGCTGGTCTTCGCTCGGTGGTGATAAGCGCGCCGAAAAACTTGCCTAGAGTCGGCTGGTGACCAAAGCCCGGACCGCCGCGCTGTTTCTGGCGCTCAGTGTGGTGGCCCGGCTGGCGTGGACCTACCTGGTACCCAACGGAGCGAATTTCGTCGATCTGCACGTCTACCTCGGTGGCGCGGCCGCACTCGACGAGCCGGGCACGCTCTACTCCTATGTCTACGGCGATCAGACGCCGGACTTCCCGCTGCCGTTCACCTACCCGCCGTTCGCCGCCCTGGTCCTCTACCCGTTGTCCAAGCTGCCGTTCGGCCTGGTGGCGCTGGGCTGGCAGCTCGGAATCGTCGCGGCTCTCTACGGCGTGGTGCGTGTCAGCCAACGGCTGATCGGACCCGATCACGCGGCCGACGGACACCGAATCGCGATGCTCTGGACCGCCGTCGCCATCTGGACTGAACCGCTGCGGAGCACCTTCGACTACGGGCAGATCAACGTGGTTTTGGTGTTGGCCGTGCTCTGGGCGGCCTACAGCACCCGTTGGTGGGTCTCAGGTCTGCTGGTCGGGGTCGCCGCCGGGATCAAGCTCACCCCGGCGATAGCCGGGGTGTACCTGGTCGGGATGCGACGTTGGGCCGCGGCGGCATTTTCCGCGGTGGTCTTCGCCGCCACCGTCGCACTGTCGATCGCGGTGATCGGGCAGCAGGCCCGCTACTACTTCACCGACCTGCTCGGCGACGCGAGTCGGGTGGGTCCGATCGCCACGTCGTTCAACCAGTCCTGGCGTGGCGGGATCTCCCGGATCCTCGGCTACGACGCCGGCTACGGACCGGTGGTGCTGGCCGGCATTGCCGCGACCGCGGTGCTGGCGGTGCTGGCCTGGCGGGGTTTGGCGATGTCGGGCCAGCGTGACCGGCTTGGTTCGTTGCTGGTGGTCGAACTCTTCGGATTGCTGATTTCGCCGATCTCCTGGACCCACCACTGGGTGTGGCTGGTACCGCTGATGGTGTGGCTCTTCGACGGGCCGTGGCGTGCCCGCCCCGGCGCGCGGGTGCTGGGCTGGGGTTGGCTGGCGCTGACTCTGATCGGCGTGCCCTGGCTGCTGAGCTTCGCCCAGCCGACGATCTGGGAGATCGGCCGGCCCTGGTATCTGGCCTGGGCCGGACTGGTTTACATCGTCGCCACGCTCGTCACGCTGGGCTGGATCGCGGCTACGGGCTGGCTGGAATCCCGTCGATCTGCTGGTCTATCTGTGCTGCCATCTGCACGTCCTTATCGGTGATCCCGCCTTCGGAGTGGGTGACGAGGGAGAAAGTCACCGTGCGCCAGCGAATGTCGATATCGGGATGATGGTCGGCGCGCTCGGCGAGTTCAGCCACCCTGCGGACGGCCTCGATCCCGTCGAGGAACGACGGAAACGTCACCGACCGGCGCAGCGCACCATCGGACCGCTGCCAACCGTTCAACGTCGCCGCCGCGGCGTCCACCTCGTCATCGCTCAGGACCATGCCTATTCACTACCCGTTGAGTGAGGGGTCACGCATAGCTTTACCCGAAGAACGTGTGCACCAGTCCTCACTCAGCGCGGGGTATACGGTCTCTTCCCATGCAGGTCGTGGTTGCCGGAGCGCTGTTCCACGGCGGCGCGCTGTTGGTGGCGCAGCGACGGCGCCCGCCGGAGTTGGCCGGGCTCTGGGAGCTTCCCGGCGGCAAGGTGGCGCCGGGGGAGTCGGAGGGCCAGGCCCTGGTCCGTGAGCTGCGCGAAGAGCTCGGCGCGGACGTCGAGGTCGGCGCCAGGCTCGGCGACGACGTCGCCTCGGGTCCGGTAATCCTGCGGGCTTACCTGGTCACCCTGATCGGGGGAGAGTTGCACCCGCACGACCACACCGCGCTGCGTTGGGTCGCCGCCGCCGAACTGGACGAACTCCCGTGGGTGCCGGCCGACCGGGCCTGGCTACCGCAACTGCGCGACTGCCTCGACGGGTCGCATTAGCCCGGTGCGCATTCACCCGACCCCGGTCCGCCAGTGCTGGCTGTTCGCGGTGGGTTCGGCGTTCTTCGCGGTGGCATGCGCACCCCGGTTTCCGGTGTTGGCCGGGGCCGGGGCGGCCAACCTGCTGTGCTTCATCGGTTCGTGGTTCTTCACCACCGCGGGGTGGATGCAGCTGAAGCTCTCCGCGAAAGACGCGGAGGCTGAATGGTATTCGGCGGCGGTGCAATTCGCCGGCACGATCCTGTTCAACATCAGCACCGGGGCGGCCGTATGGATGCAGTCGACGGGTATGCGGCGAGATCTGGTGTGGACCCCTGACGCGGTGGGGTCGCTGGCCTTCCTGATCAGCGGTGTGCTGGCACTGGCGGCACTGACGGCAAGCTCGGGGCGCCGGGATCGGCTGATCGCGTGGCTCAATATGGCCGGCTGCCTTGCCTTCGGGGTGTCGGCCATCGGCGCCTTCGTCCGCTGGTCCGGGGTCACCGAGGACGCCTGGCTGGCCAACCTCGGCACCTTCGTCGGGGCCCTCTGTTTCCTTGTTGCGGCCCTGCTCGGGCTGCCGCGTTTTCGCGATCGGGGTGCCGCACTGCGACAATCTGCGGCGTGACTAGCCCTGCAACCAAGCACGACTTCCGCAACGTCGCCATCGTGGCCCACGTCGACCACGGCAAAACCACGCTGGTGGACGCCATGTTGCGGCAGTCCGGAGCCCTGACCCACCGGGGCGACGACGCCGTCGAACGCCTCATGGACTCCGGGGATCTGGAGAAGGAAAAGGGCATCACGATCCTGGCCAAGAACACGGCGGTGCACCGGCATCACGCCGACGGCGGCATGACGGTGATCAACGTCATCGACACCCCCGGCCACGCCGACTTCGGCGGCGAGGTCGAACGCGGCCTGTCCATGGTCGACGGGGTGCTGCTGCTCGTCGATGCCTCCGAAGGCCCACTGCCGCAGACCCGCTTCGTGCTGCGCAAGGCGCTGGCCGCCCACCTGCCGGTGATCCTGGTGGTCAACAAGACCGACCGTCCCGACGCCCGCATCGACGAGGTGGTTCACGAGAGCCACGACCTGTTGCTCGACGTCGCCTCCGACCTCGACGCCGAGGCACAGGAGGCCGCCGAGCGCGCCCTGGACCTGCCCACGCTATTCGCCTCCGGCCGGGCCGGCGTGGCCAGCACGGTGCAACCCGCCAATGGCGAGAACCCGCAGGGCGACAACCTCGACCCGCTCTTCGATGTCCTGCTCGAGCACATCCCGCCGCCGAAGGGCGATCCGGAGGCGCCGTTGCAGGCGCTGGTGACCAACCTCGACGCCTCGGCCTTCCTGGGCCGCCTCGCGCTGATCCGGATCTACAACGGCAAGATCCGCAAGGGCCAGCAGGTGGCCTGGATGCGCGAGGTCGACGGCGTCCCGGTGATCGCCAACGGCAAGATCACCGAACTGCTGAGCACCGTCGGCGTCGAACGTAACCCCACCGAGGAAGCCGTCGCCGGGGATATCGTCGCCGTCGCCGGCATGCCCGAGATCATGATCGGCGACACCCTTGCCGACCCGGACCACGCGCACGCGCTGCCGCGCATCACCGTCGACGAGCCCGCCATCTCAGTGACCATCGGCACCAACTCCTCACCGCTGGCCGGCAAGGTGTCCGGACACAAGCTCACCGCCCGAATGGTCAAGTCCCGCTTGGACTCCGAACTGGTCGGCAACGTCTCGATCCGGGTCGTCGACATCGGCCGGCCGGACGCCTGGGAGGTGCAGGGCCGCGGCGAGTTGGCGCTGGCGGTGCTGGTCGAGCAGATGCGCCGGGAGGGCTTCGAACTCACCGTGGGCAAGCC
>CAZRFC010000032.1:0-1907 GCA_964598975.1 uncultured Mycobacterium sp.
GACGTGGGCGACCGCGACACGGTCACCGGGCTGGCGGGCCCGCTCGTCGACGAGATCGGGATCGAGGCCGTGCTGGCGTAGCCGGTGGGCCCGCCACACCTTGTCCAGCGCGTGTGCGAAGTAGATGAACGGCAGCAGCAGTAGCGCGCTCATGGCCAGATGCATGCCGACGGTAGCCGGGATCAGCCACAACGGCGCAACCACCAGGATCGCCGGAACGCTCACCCGGACCAGGGTCCGCAGCCGGGCGCCCTTACCCGAGAGGTCCTGGCGCACCCAGTCGTCCATCTCCGGCGGAAGTACCTTGCCGTAGCAGTAGGCGATGTACTGCATGAGGTTGGGACGCACGCTCACGGTGCGATCACCCCGCTGACGCGTCCGCCGGCGTGGACCGAGTCCAGCACCGTCCGCATCGCCGTCGCACTCTGCGACCAGGAGAACTCGCGGGTTCGCGCCTCCGCCTTGGCACCGAGTTCCTCCCGCATGACCTGGTCCCTCAGCAGTTCCTCGAGGCGCTCGACCAGTTCGTCGTGGTCGTCGACCAGCAGTCCGGTCACACCGTCGACGATGGAGTCGGTCAGTCCCCCGGACGATCGGTAACCGATGGTCGGCACCCCGTGCTGGGCCGCCTCCACCACGGCGAGGCCCCAGCCCTCCTTGCGGGACGGCATAACGTGCACCCAAGACCGTTGCACCACCGCGTGTTTGGTGCAGTCGTCGACATGGCCGTGAAACGTGACCGCGTCCTGGATGCCGAGGTCCTCGGCGTGCTGCAAAAGCCGGTCCTGCCACCAGCCGCCACCGACGACGTCGAGATGCAGTCCGGGCACCCTGCCACGCAGGGCTGCGACAGCATCGAGGGCGTCCTCGATCTGTTTGTGCGGGACGAGACGGGAAAGCACCACCGCGCGCGGCGTGGCCGACCGGGCGCCGGCAAGGGTCTCCGGCGGAGCCTGGTCCAGGCCGTTGCGCACCACGGCCACCTGGCGGGTGTTGATGCCGAGATCGGCCAGATCCCGCATTGAGGGCAGCGACACCGTGACGTACTGGTTGCGCCGGTGCAGCCTGGGCGAAAGGCGGGATTCGACGAACCAGCCGATCCGGCCCAGGAGGCGGCCGGCCACCGGCCACTGTTCCCGGTGGCAGTGGTGCACGAGCACCACTACCCGACTGCCGAACGCCAGTCGCGCCAGGAACGGCAGTCCGTTCTGGCTGTCGATCACCACGTCGGGTCGAACCTGCCGAAGCGGACCCAACCCGAGTCGCCCCGCCACCATGGCCAGGCCGGCGCGAATGTAGACGGTGTAGCGCCCGCCGCCACGGCTGATCCGCACTCCGTCCACGGTGTCCGATCGCGCGGACCCCTCGTAGCGGGCGGTGCGCAATGTGACGTCGACGCCGGAGTCGGCCAGCAGCGCTCCGATGCGCTGAAGGTAGGTCTCACTCCCACCGCCCTGGGGGTGGCCGGTGTCGCGCCAGCACAGCAGCAACACGGAGCGAAGGGGCGGGGCGGACATCGCGACCAGCCTAACGTTCGGGCGCGGCTAGGGTGATCCTGATGCGCGTCACCGCCCAGTTCGCCGACCGGGCGACACTTGCCAGGTCGGTCCGACTGCTGAACGAGTTCCGGTACGAGCAGAGCGACCCGGCCCGCTTCTACGGCGCATTGGCAGACGACACCGCGGTGATGGTGAACGATCTGTGGGCTGCGTCGCACGGCGACCACAGCGGGCGCACCGTTCTGGACGTGGGCGGCGGCCCCGGCTATTTCGCCTCGGCTTTCAGCGACGCGGGTTGGAGCTACATCGGTGTCGAACCCGACCCGCGCGAGATGCATGCCGCGGGCCACACCGATCGGGGCGGGCCGGGGACCTTCGTGCGGGCATCCGGACTGGCTCTGCCCTTTG
>CAZRFC010000032.1:1917-19492 GCA_964598975.1 uncultured Mycobacterium sp.
TGCCGACCGCAGCGTCGACGTCTGCCTGTCCTCCAATGTCGCCGAACACGTCGCCCAACCATGGCGACTCGGCGCGGAGATGCTCCGGGTCACCAGGCCGGGCGGTCTGGTGATCCTGTCCTACACCGTGTGGCTGGGCCCGTTCGGCGGCCACGAGACCGGCCTGTGGCATTACCTGGGCGGTGCCCGGGCGGCGGCCCGCTATACCCGGCGCCACGGACACCCACCGAAGAATCACTACGGATCGTCGTTGTTCGCCATCTCCGCCGCCGACGGACTCCGCTGGGCGCGCTCAACCGGAGCGCTGGTGGCCGCATTCCCCCGCTACCACCCGCGATGGGCGTGGGGTTTGACGTCGATGCCGGGTGTGCGGGAATTTCTGGTGAGCAATCTGGTGCTGGTGCTGCGGCCTTCCTGACACAGGTTCTAATCGCGTCGAATCGTCGGTAGTGTGATCCACATGACACAGACGGCCTACAAAACCGAATTCGACAAGCTGTTCATCGGCGGCAAGTGGGTCGAACCGTCGACCGAGCGGGTCATCGAGGTGTACTCACCGGCGACCGGCGAGTACGTCGGCAAAGTGCCGTGGGCGGCGCCCGCCGACGTCGACGCCGCCTGTGCCGCGGCCCGCAAGGCCTTCGACGAAGGCCCGTGGCCGCGGATGACCCCGCAGGAGCGCCAAGCGGTGCTCGCCAACGCCGTGAAACTGATCGAGGATCGGGCCGACGAGTTCAAGTTCCTGCTCAAGGCCGAGACCGGCCAGCCACAGATGATCGTCGACATGATGCAGTACGGGGCGGCGCTGTCCGGCCTGCAGTACTACTCGGCGGCCGCGGAGAAGTTCACCTGGCGAGACATCCGCGACGGCATCTACGGCCAGACCCTGGTGCTCCGCGAAGCGGTCGGCGTGGTGGGCGCGGTGGTCGCCTGGAATGTCCCACTCTTCCTGGCCTGCAACAAACTCGGACCGGCGCTGATCGCCGGCTGCACGATGGTGCTCAAGCCGGCCGCCGAGACACCGCTGACCATCAACGCGCTCGCCGAGGTGTTCGCCGAAGCCGGACTGCCCGAGGGTGTGCTGTCGGTGGTGCCCGGTGGACCGGAGACCGGGCAGGCCCTGACCGCGAACCCGCTCATCGACAAGTTCACCTTTACCGGGAGCACCATGGTCGGCCGTGCGGTCGGCATGCTGGCGGCCGAAAAGCTCAAGCCGTGCACCCTGGAACTGGGCGGCAAGTCGGCGGCGATCATCCTCGAGGATGCCGACGTTGACGCCACCCTGCCGATGCTGCTGTTCTCCGGGCTGATGAACTCCGGGCAGGCCTGCGTGGCGCAGACCCGGATCCTGGCGCCGCGCTCCCGCTACGAGGAGATCGTGGAGAAGGTCGGCGCCGCGGTGTCGGCCATGCCGGTCGGGCTACCCGACTCGCCGGGCGCGGTGATCGGCCCGCTGATCAGCGCCAAACAACGCGAACGCGTGGAGGGCTACATCGCGAAAGGCAAGGAGGAGGGCGCGCGACTGGTGACCGGCGGCGGACGCCCGGAGGGCTTGGACAGCGGATGGTTCGTGGAGCCGACGGTGTTCGCCGACGTCGACAACTCCATGACCATCGCCCAGGAGGAGATCTTCGGGCCGGTGTTGTCGGTGATCCCCTACGAGGACGAGCAGGACGCGATCCGGATCGCCAACGACTCGCAGTACGGGCTGGCGGGCAGCGTCTGGACAACCAACTACGACAAGGCGATCGAAATCGCGTCGAAGATCCGCACCGGCACCTATGCGGTCAACATGTACGCCTTCGACCCGGGCGCGCCGTTCGGCGGTTACAAGAACTCAGGGGTAGGCCGCGAGAACGGGCCCGAGGGCATCGAGGAGTACGTCGAACTCAAGAGCGTGCTGTTGCCGTTCGGCTACACGCCGCCGGCCTGAGAACTCCCGCCCATATGTACGGGCCTAGAAGACGGCCCGGACGATCATCTCCGCGACGGCGGCGGGCCGGTCCACGCCGTCGACCTCGATGGTGTGTTTGACGGTCATGTCGGCGGCACCGCTTTCCGGCTTGGCTACGACGTCGACAAGTTCGGAGCGCACCCGCATCCGGCTGCCCACCGGGACGGCGGAGAGGAACCGGACCTTGTTCAGCCCGTAGTTGATCGCCAGTTTGGCGTTCTCCAAGCGGAAGTTGTCCTTGCTCAGCGCGGGGATCAGCGACAGGGTCAGGAAGCCGTGGGCGATGGGCGCCCGGTACGGACTCTCCTTCTTCGCGCGCTCGACGTCGACGTGAATCCACTGGTGGTCGCCGGTGACATCGGCGAAATCGTTGACCCGCTGCTGGTCGATCGTCATCCAGTCGCTGACCCCCAGTTCCTGGCCGACCAGCGCCTGGGCTTGTTCGACGGACCCGATCACCTGCATGTATGTGCCTTTCCGGTGGCGAATTGATATGGCGAGCAGAGTACAAGCGGACCGTCACCAAGCTGTAACCCCTCAGCTTTGCGCCCGAGACTTCACCCAACTATGGTCATAAGCATAGTTATGGAACATCCGGCCGCGCACCGAGGAGGCACTCGATGTGGATCGTCGAACTGAACATCGCCGGGTTCCGCATCCGCCGCTGGACCCGCAAGCGACGTCACCTGCTCCGGCTCGCTCCCAGCCCCCTGGAACTATGGGCGCGGCCGTCCAACGCCGCATGACGAGTCGGGGTTCGACGCGGACCGCGATGCTGGTCAGTGCCGCCGAGCTCCTCCGCGAGCGTGGCGCGGCTGCAGTGACCGTCGACGCGGTGCTGGCCCGAAGCGGCGCCCCGCGCGGTTCCGTCTACCACCACTTCCCCGGTGGCCGCGGACAGATACTGCGTGAAGCTTTGCAGTTCGCCGGCGACCAGATCGCCGGCAGAATCGACGCAGCCGCCGGCGACAGCGGCACCGCACTCCTGCAACAGTTCGCCGACATGTGGCGGCAAGCCCTGGTCGACAGCGACTACACCGCCGGCTGCCCGGTGCTGGCTGCGGCGATCGGTTCGGGCTCCGACGAGCAGCAGTTGACCTCGCTGGCGAGTGAGATCTTCACCCGGTGGCGGGACGCCGCCAGGAGGGCTTATCTGCGGGAGGGTTTCGAGCCCGCCGAAGCCGCCGCCCTGGCCGACACCGCGATCGCCGCGATGGAGGGTGCGGTGGTGCTGTGCCGGTCGACCCGCAGCCTGGATCCGCTCAACGACGTCGCCCGACAGCTCGAATTCCTCTTGAAGGCAAGGCAACTCGTGTCCGAAACCGGCGTCCCGGCGGTCATATCGTGACGGCATCACTGCCGCGCTTCGACGGCCTGGACCCGGAGACCCCGCTGAGTGTCTTACGTCGATTCGACGTCACCACTCTTGAACAGGACATGACCGAGTTCACCGTGGTGGCCCACATGCCGGTCGCGGGTATGCACAATCCCTTCACCGGAGCGCCGTCCCTGGCCGCGCTGGGCATCCTGGTCGACGACGTTGCCGGTCGGGTCAACTACAACCGCCGCCCCGCTGGCCTGTGGACCGTCTCCAGCGAGCTCACCGTCGAGATCAGCCCCGGCGCCGTGGAACGGGTGGTGGCCGGCCCGGACGATCCGGTCGTCGCCGACGCCCGGCCCGTCGGGCCGCCGGGAGCCACTCTGCTGGCCGTGTGCACACTGACGCACCGCGGCACGGTGATCGGCGGCGGAACCGTCCGAACCATGCCACTGCCCGGTGGCCCGGAGTCGCCACTGCTTCGCGGTGATGATCCGTTGGTGCGCAATGGCGGAACAAGCCTCGCCGAACTGATGGCGGTCGAGCCGTTGCCGGTCCGGGACGGCACCTACCGCCTACGGCAGAAACCGGACCCGATGATCAACAATCTGATCGGGATCGTGCACGGCGGCGTCAGCAGCGCCGGTCTCGAACTGGTCGCCTCCGCGGCGTTCAACCACGAGCAGACAATCCCGTTTCGAACCGCATCGATGCGGGTCAATTTCCTGCGACCGTTCTCGGCCAGTGCCGAGGCGGGTGCAGAATCCCTCTATGAGGCGACTGCGCTGCGGGTCGGCCGAACGTCGGCCATCGCCGACGCGACCGCGTTCGGCGCCGACGGCAAGGCGGCGGTCATCGCCCGGGTCACCGGCTACCGGTAGGCCGACTCCGTGACCGTCGACTTCGCGGCCGCCTGCGCCAACGAACCCGAGCTGGCCAAGCTCCGCGGCGCGCTCCGCGAGTTCCTCGTTTCCGACCGTGCCGAGTTCGGCTGGGAACCGCACGTCGATGCCTGGCTGTCGAGTTGGGACGAGCGGTTCAGCGCTCGCCTCGGAGATGCCGGCTTCCTCGGACTCACCATCCCGCCGGAGTACGGCGGACAGGGGCTTGGACACCTGCACCGGTACGTGGTGACCGAGGAACTTCTGGTCAGCGGTGCGCCGGTCGCCGCGCATTGGATCGCCGATCGCCAGGTGGGTCCCGGCCTGTTGTCCTACGGGACAGAGGAGCAACGACAGCGGATATTGCCGAGAATCGCTGCGGGACGCTACTTCTCGGCGATCGGGATGAGCGAACCACAGGCTGGCTCCGATCTGGCCGCTGCGGCCGCGCGCGCCCACCGCACCGACGGCGGTTGGGTGCTCTCGGGCACCAAGGTGTGGACCAGTGGCGCGCATCTATCGCATCAGATCGTCGTTTTGGTCAGAACGAGTCCGCTTGACCCCCAACGGCGACACGCCGGCTTCAGCCAGTTCATCGTCCCCACCGACTCCCCCGGGATCGATATCAGCCCGATCGTGCTGATGACCGGTGAGCATCACTTCAACGAAGTCACCTTCAACGACGTCTTCATCGATGACGCCAACCTGCTAGGCGCAGAGGGCGACGGCTGGCGGCAGGTGACCGCCGAGTTGTCCTTCGAGCGAAGTGGACCGGAGCGAATCCTCAGCACCGCACCCTTGTTGACGGCATTGCTGCGGTTGTTGGCGGCGCAGCAGGACCTTGATGGCCACGCGACCGCCGCGGTGGGTGGCCTGATGGCCCGGCTGATTTCGCTTCGGCAACTGTCGGTTTCGGTCGCCCGCGATCTGGCCGTCGGACAGTCGCCGGTCAATGAGGCGGCACTGGTGAAGGACCTTGGAACCCGCTTCGAGCAGGAGTCGGTGGACCTGGCGGCGGATCTGCTGTCCTACGCCGACAGTGGCGCAGCCCGCGACCATGTGGCCGCACTGGTCGAAGTGTCCCGCGCTCATGCACCGCTGTTCACCTTGCGGGGCGGGACCAATGAAGTGCTGCGCGGGATGGTGGCGAGAGGCATGGGGTTGCGATGAGCGCCCGCGCGAAGAGCAGAAGACACCGATGAGCGCCCGCGCGAAGAGCAGAAGACACCGATGAGCGCCTGCGCGAAGAGCAGAAGACACCGATGAGCATCCTCAGCGGTGGCGTATTCGCCAGCAGCACGGACGATCTCACCGATCTCCGCCGTCTGGCCGACGATATCGGCGAACGCTCCTTCGAGGCCAGGGGTGGTCACCGCGGGCTGCCGGATGCCCTCGACGAGACAGCCTGGCGCAATCTGGAAAACACCGGACTGACCCGCCTGCTGAGTACCGAAGACTCGGGGGGCGGCCCTGCCGAGACGGCGGTGGTGCTTCGCGCACTCGCCCGGCACGCCGTATCCGTGCCGGTGGCCGAGACCGATCTCCTAGCCTGCTGGCTGGCCTCAAATGCGGGCATCACAGTCGCGCCGACCGGCCCACTGACCGTCGCATTCGGGGACGCGGTCAGATCTGACGGCCGGATAGCCGCGGCGATCTCCGCGGTTCCCTACGCCTCCGCGTCAACACAGGTGGTGCTCGCATTGCGTGACGGCGAGCGCCTACTGGTAGCAGCCAGAGAGCCTGCATCGCTGTCAATCGCTCACGGCCACAACATCGGTGGGGAACAGCGCGACAACGTGACCGTCGACGAGACGGAGGACGACTTCATTGCACTGGAAGGCAGTGCAGCCGAACTCACCCGGCGGGGCGCGTGGGCACGATGCATGCAGATCATCGGCGCACTGGACGCTGCCGTGGAGTTCTCCGTAGCCCACACCCGTGATCGGGAGCAATTCGGTCGGCCGCTCAGCGCTTTCCAGGCGGTGCAGCACACCCTGGCCACCATGGCCGGCGAAGTGGAACGCGCCCGCGCCGCCGCGAATCTCGCCGTCGCGGCCGCTGCAGACTTCGGCTTCGGCAGCCCGCAGACCGACTACGCGGTGACGGTGACGAAAGTGACCCTCGGACAGGTGGTACCCAGTGTGGTCACCTCGGCGCATCAGCTTCACGGCGCCATCGGAGTGACGATCGAGCACCGGCTGTGGCTGGCAACCATGCGGGCACGCAGTTGGGCCGAAGAGTTCGGCGATACCGCGCACTACGCCCAACACCTGGGCCGCCTGACGTTGTCTGCTGCGGATCCGTGGGACGTGATCATCGGAGGCTAGTCCCCAGCCAGGTCCCAGTCGCCGGGGAGCATGCGTTCGGGATGGTGGTAGTCGTCGGCCCACTCCTCGCAATGGTGGACTTCGGAAAAGCTACGCCGAGCCCCCGACAGAACCGCTTATGTGCCCGTCCAGTTCGGGGCGCGCTTCTCCGCGAAGGCCACCGCACCTTCCCTGGCGTCCTTGGACCCGAACACCGGCATGATGATCTTGGCCTGCTCGCGCCACTGGTCCTGAGGACTCCATCCCCGGGACTCGACGATGACCCGCTTGGTGGCAGCCACCGCCAACGGCCCGTTGGCGGTGATCCGTGCGGCCAACTCAAGGGCGGCCTCCAACGCCTGACCAGGTTTGGCGAGCACGTTAACCAGGCCGAGTTCGTGCGCACGCGACGCCGGAAGACTCTCTCCGGTCAAAGCCAGCTCCATGGCGATCTGGTAGGGGATGCGCTGCGGCAGCCGCAGCAGGCCGCCGCCGGCGGCGACCAGACCCCGCCTCACCTCGGGGATACCGAACGCCGAATTGTCAGCCGCCACAATGAGATCCGTGGCCAGCGCAAGCTCGGTTCCGCCAGCCAGCGCATACCCTTCGACCGCGGCGATGATCGGTTTCACCGGGGGCCGTTCGGTAAAACCGAGGCCGCGGCCCTTGACCGCCACGTTCTCTCCCCTGGCGAAGGCCTTGAGATCCATTCCTGCGCAGAACGAACCGCCCGCACCGGTGACGATGCCCACCGACAGCCCGGGGTCGTCGTCGAGACGATCTGCGGCGGCGGCCAGGGCGTGACTCACCTCGGCGTTGACGGCGTTCTTGGCCTCGGGCCGGTTGATGGTGATGATCAGGATCCGCTCACGCTGCTCAACCAGTACTGCTTCGGAGTCGCTCATGGGCTGATCGTAGCCAGCCACCTCGAGCCCGGGGGCCCGGCGGCATAATGGCCGGTATGGCCAATGCGGACATCCACCCCGAGTTGCGCAGGGTGGCCCGGTTCGCACCCAGGCAGGCCGTCTACAGGTGGTCGGTCCCGGTGCTGCGGAAGCTCGAACGCGCCCGGAAGGTGGAGAACTCCGGGGTGGAGATCCTGACGTTGCCCTCCGGTCCCGGGATCCGGCTGTACCGCCCCGCCCGGGCCGCGGAGACAGTCCCCGCGCTGCTGTGGATTCACGGCGGCGGGTACGTGATCGGCACCGCCGCACAGGATGACGATTTTTGCCGCGCGTTCACCCGAAAACTGGGAATCGCGGTGGCCGCGGTGGACTACCGACTGGCCCCTGAGCACCCCTACCCGACACCGCTGGAGGACTGTTACAGCGCGCTGACCTGGCTGGCTGAGCTACCCGGAATCGACCCCGGCCGCATCGCGATCGGTGGCGCCAGCGCCGGCGGCGGCCTCACCGCCGCACTGGCGTTCCTGGCCAGGGACCGGGGCGAAGTCCGGCCGGTCCTGCAACTGCTGTCCTATCCGATGCTCGATGACCGCACCATCGATCCGGCGCTGGACGACAAGGGTTTCCGGCTGTGGAACACGGCAAGCAATCGACTCGGGTGGAGTTCCTACCTCGGCGGGGCCGACCGGGCGGTCGCAGTTCCGGCCCGACGCGACGATCTGGCCGGCCTGCCGCCGGCCTGGCTAGGTGTGGGCACCTTGGACCTGTTCCACACCGAGGATTTGGCATACGCCCGCAGACTCGAGGCTGCCGGCGTGGCCTGCGAGGTGCACGAGGTCCCCGGCGCGTTCCACGGCTTCGACAAGCTGGCGCCGAAAGCCTCGATTTCTCAGACCTATTTCGAGAGCAAGTGCGCGAGCCTACGTCGGGTCATGGTGGGGGTGATGTGAGGTGTCCACGGCATTGAGCCGGGAGCAGCGTGACCTGCGCGACTCAGTCGCCGACCTGATGGCCAAAAGGTCACCGGAACAGGAAGTTCGGCGACTGATGGTCAGCGACACCGGTTATGACCCGGCGGTCTGGGCCGAACTTGCGACCATGGGCCTGCTCGGCTTGACCATCCCGGAGGGGTTCGGCGGATCCGGGGCGGGTGCGTCCGAGTTGGCGATCGTCAGCGAACAGTTGGGCCGGGCCCTGCTCTGCGCGCCCTACATCGCCACGTCAGTACTGACGCCGTATCTGCTTCTCGCCCTGGCCGATACGGCGGAGTGCACTGAGGCGTTGCCACGAATCGCAGCCGGCAAGTTGGTGACCACAGTCGCCTTCGCCGAGTCGGGTACGGCAAGACCACCGGAGCGCCCCGCCACCGTCGCCAACCAGGCCGCCGGGGCCTGGCTGCTTACCGGTGAGAAGACCTACGTGCTCGACGCTCAGTCCGCCGAGCGTTTCTACATTGCGGCGCAATCCCCGGAGGGAGTCGGGATCTTCGCTGTCGATCACGAGTCGGCGGGCCTCGTCGTCACACCGTTGACCACCGTCGATCAAACCCGGAAACAGGGAAAAATCACCCTGGACGAAACTCCGGCCCGGCTGATCGGAGGCGCGGGTGCCGGCGGTGCGGCTCTCGACGAGGCCCTCGACCGTGCGGCGGTCGCCCTGGTGGCCGAGCAGGCCGGCGGCGCGATGCACGTTACCCAGATGGCAGCCGACTACGCCCGAACCAGATACCAGTTCGGCCGGGCGATCGGCAGCTTTCAAGCGGTCAAGCACATGTGCGTGGACATGCTCCTCGATGCACAGTCGGCACTGTCGTCGGCCAGGCACGTCGCGGCCGCGTTCGACGCCTCCGATCCGGATCGCTTCACCGATCTCGCACTGGCACAGGCCTTCTGCTCGGACACCTTCGTGTCGACGTCGGCCGCGAACATCCAGGTACACGGCGGCATCGGATTCACTTGGGATCACCCGGCGCACCTCTACCTGCGCCGCGCCCGCACCGACGCCCAGATCTTCGGCGACCCGGCCTGGCACCGGGAACGCTATATCCGACTGCGCGAGGAGATGTGATGGACATCAGAACCGAAGTTCGCCAGTGGCTGGCGGAGAACTGGGATCCCGCGATGGACCGCGCCGACTGGTCGCGGCGGGTGTTCGAGGCCGGCTGGGCGGTGCCCAGCTGGGAGCCGCAGTGGTGGGGACGAGGCCTGTCCGACGCCGAATCCCGCATCGTGGCAGCCGAATTCGCGGCCGTCGGCGCAAAGGGGGCCGGTCAGGACCGCTCCGACCTCATGGCCTGCACACTCCATGATCTTGGCAGCGAAGAACAGAAGCGTCGGCTGATCCCGCCGTCGGTGCGCGGCGAAACCCGCTGGTGCCTGCTCTACAGCGAGCCAGGGGCAGGTTCGGATCTGGCGGGGCTGCGCACCCGGGCGGGCCGCGACGGCGACGACTGGATCGTCAACGGGCAGAAGGTCTGGACGTCCTTCGCCAAGAAGGCGGACTACGGGTTATTGGTAGCGCGCACCAACTGGGATGTCCCCAAACACCAGGGCATCAGCTTCTTCATTTTCCCGATGCGCCAGGCCGGCGTCGAGATCCGTCCGATCCACCAGATCACCGGCGAATCCGAATTCAACGAGGTTTTCATCACCGACGCGCGGGTGCCGCACGCCAACCTGGTCGGGGAACCTGGCGGCGGGTGGACGGTGCTCCAGTTGGCCCTGGCCTACGAGCGGCGACTGATGGGCGATCTGGCCCGCACCTCGCGAGCCAGTCGTGACCTCAAACCGGACGCCGACAGCCTCATCGGGATGGCCCGGTCTGCCGGGAAGTTATGCGACCCCCACATTCGCCAGGAAATCGCCCAGGTGGAGGCTTACGCGGCGGTCAACCGGTGGAATACCCGACGCGCCAAGGCCACCACCGACCGGGCAGAGGCCGCCACCTTGATGGCGATCGGCAAGATCGCGATGTCGCGCATCCTTCATGAAACCGCCCGGGTGCAGACCGACATCGTCGGCCCGGAATCCATGCTGGCCGGTCCCGACAACCCGGTCGGCGATGCCGTCACATTCCGCACCCTCAATGCGTACTTCACCTCGATCGGCGGCGGTACCGATCAGATCCAGCGCAACATCGTCGGCGAAAGGGTTCTGGGCCTGCCCAGAGAACCCGAGCCGTACAAGGACACCGCTTTCCGGGACCTGCCCACCGGCTAGCGTTTGCGCCGCCTCCGGAGGTTTTGGCCGAACACGGTTCGGGCACTGATTGAGGCATGAGAATCAATCGCGCCCCCCTCGCCGCCGCTGCGGCAGTCCTGTTCTCCGCGCTGCTGTCCGCACCGGTTCCGGCGGCAGCGGCACCGTGTCCCGACGTCGAGGTCGTCTTCGCCCGCGGCACGTCCGAACCGGTCGGCGTCGGACAAATCGGTCAACAGTTCGTCGACGCACTGCGGGGGCAGACCACGAAGTCGGTGTCGGTGTACCCGGTCAATTACCTGGCCAGCAACGACTTCAACAACCCGATGGAATTCGCCAAGACGGTGGTCGACGGAATTCGTGACGCCGGAAGTCACATCCAGGCGACCGCGGCCAACTGCCCGGACACCAGGATTGTCCTGGGCGGCTTTTCGCAGGGTGCGGTGCTCGCCGGCTTCGTGACGTCGGCAGTGGTCCCGGAAGGGGTGCCGGCCGATCTGGTGCCATCCCCGATGCCGCCCGAAGTGGCCAACCACGTCGCCGCCGTCACGTTGTTCGGGATGCCGTCGGCGGCCTGGATGCGGAAATACGGTGCACCCCCGGTCGTAATCGGCCCGCTTTATTCGGACAAGACGATCGAGTTGTGCAACCCCGGCGACGCGATATGCGACGGCGACCCCGGCGGTATGCCCAACTTGCAGCACATCATGTACGGGGCGAACGGAATGATCGGCCAAGCGGCTACTTTTGCCGCACAGAGGCTGTAGGTGCAACCTACACTTCAGCAATGGCCGCCAACGAAAGAACTCAACGCAAGTGGGCTGAACTCCAGCAGGCCGACGACGTCAGTCGGCTGCGGGGGTTCGCCGCATTCAACAACTTCTCCGACGACGATCTTCGCCACCTCGTTTCGGCGGCACACCACGATTCGACGTCAGCGCCCTGGCCGCTGATCCATGAGCAGACTCCGGCAGATGCCTGTTACATCCTGCTGAGCGGCGACGCGAATGTGTATGTCGGACGAGACCAGATCGCCACGGTGGGACCCGGCGAGGTGATCGGCGAATCCGCCCTGCGCGGGCAGTTGCGTTCGGCGACCGTCACGACGACGGGGCCCGCCGAAGTGCTTCGCATCGAAGCCGAGGATCTCTCCGGTCTGCTTCGCGCGGTGCCCGCGTTCCGCGACCTCATCGAGGCGAACGCCCTGCGCCACGTGCCGGCCACTCCCGCACCGGCGGCTCAGTCGGAACCCAAACTCTCCAAGGTCAACGTTTCGGTGTCGACGGAACTGCTCAAACGATTCGAGATGGCCGCCGGCGACGCCGGTCTACCGGTCGCGGCCGCCCTCGAGGACGCGATAGGCCAGTGGATGGAACGCCGCTGACCGCTACTCAGCGGAAGTGCAGGATGTCGCTGCCCCACGCCGCCCGGATGCGTGCGTCGGCGTCGAAGACCAGGCGGTCGGTGCGGTCCATCACCAGGCAGGCCCGATCCGCCTCCTGGTAGGGAATCCAATCCGGTTCGCCTGCCGGCCCGGAGGGCTTGGCCGTCGCGGCGAAATTCGTCCAGCGGGCCCGAATCCGCTTGGACAGCGCCTTGGCCGGTTTCGCCCCGCCGAGCTTGAGGGTGACGTCCTTCGGCGCGCCGAGAGTCCCCCAGACATAGGGCAATTCGGTGGCATGGGCGGCGCCGACCAAAAGCAGCTTCATGATCGGGGTGGCGTAGTCGAAGCGGTATAGGTACACCGGGGCCACCCGGCAGTGCCCTTCGGCCAGCCACACCGACGGCATCCGGAACCCGACGTCGCTGGCGATACTCATGCCGCGGCGCTTACCCCGGTAGGCCGAACCGAGTTGCTCCTCGGTGGGCAACTGCAGGTCCGGCTGCTCGGCGGCGATCTCGTTGAACATCGACGTGATGGCCCGGGGGGTGATCGGCATCAGCGGTGACCTCATCAGTCGGAAGAGAGCCGCCTCGTTGCGGTTGGTCCCCAGAACCAGCGGAACTTGATGGGTCCGGCCCTGTCGGGCCACCTTGACCGGATAGTCGTGCAGCAGATCACCGTCGATGATCGGAACGAACGCCAGCGTCCCCGGGTTACGTACCGGAACTTCATCGAACACCTTTTTAGTGGCCGACAGCAGCGCGGGCACCTCCACGTCGGTGAGGCGGTGCGCCTCGGATTCGGTGATGCCGAGGTACTCCAGGACCTGACGGGTGACCCGCTGAGCCCGATTCTGGTCGTACACCGAGGTTACCGGGGAACTCTGGGCGATAGCGCCGGCGAACAGGCCGTCAGCCCCCGGAACCGCCAACAGCGTCGTGACGATCCCGGCGCCGGCGGATTCACCGAACACCGTCACCCGGGAGGGATCGCCCCCGAATGCGGCGATGTTGTCGCGGACCCACCGCAAGCCGGCCAGCACGTCGCGCAGACCGATATTGGAGTCGAACCGGTCGCTGAGCTGGGAGAGGTCCAGGAAGCCGAACACGCCGATCCGGTAGTTCACGCTGACCACGATGACGTCGCCGCTGGTGGCGAGCCGACGACCGTCGTACAGCGGCTGGCTGCTGGAGCCGAGCACGTAGGCACCGCCATGAACCCACACCATCACCGGCTTGCCGTCGCCGGGCTTCGTCCCGGGCGGTGCCCAGATGTTGAGGAAAAGGCAGTCCTCATTCGCCGGTGCACCGAGATCCAGTGGGAAATTCGGGACCGGCGGCTGCGGACAAACGCAGCCGTAGGTATCGGCGTCAGCCACCTCGGTCCAGGGCTGCGGCGGTTCGGGAGCCCGGAATCGCAGGTCGCCGACCGGCGGCGCCGCGTAACGCACACCCTTCCAGGACATGGCCTTGCCATCGTCGATTCCGCGAACCGGTCCGTAAGCCGTGTCCACGACGGGGTGATGGAGTGGCATAGCCGTCCACGCTACCCGCGGGGTAACACCGCTCAGAAGTGCAGCACGCGGTACCGCCAGTCCAGCACCGGCCGGTCCGTCTCATCGACCGCATAGACCACCGAACGCAACTCCAGCACCCCGCCGCGGTCGTGGGGCAGTGGTTCGGCGCGTTCAATGTGCAGATCGCTGTAGAGCGTTTCGCCCTCGTAGACCGGGCCGGTGTGGTCGCAGGACCGCCAGCCCAGGACCGTCACCAGATTCGGCAGCAGCCGGGTCGCCTGGGCCAGCGCGAGCCCGATGGTGTGTCCGCCGTAAACCAGGCGGGAGCCTGCTCGCGAATCATGATGCACCGCAGCGACATTCAGGGTGAGCCGCGCCAGTTCGGGCGCTGAGGTGACGACGTCGGCCGTGCTGCGCAGGACCGTCCCGGCCATATCGGCTGAGAAATGCGGACCGGGGACTCTTTCCCGGAACGCCGCTGCGTTCCAGTGGGCGGCCGGGTCGACGTCCGTGACAGGCCCGGCGCCGATCGTGGACAGGTCGTCGACGTGCCCGGTGTCTGGCGCGCCGGGACTCAGTGGCAGCATCGCGCACCGGTGGAAATCCAGCACGAGTCTGCCGACATGGTCGATTGTGGTCATTCGCAGCGCCGCCAAACCGGTCGGCGCACGGTCGGGTTTGGCTGTGTTCTGTTTGAGTCCGACCACCTCGGTCCGGGTGAACAGGGTGTCCCCGATCAGCGGGAACCGGTGAAAACTCAGTCCGCGGTAGAACAGGTTGGCCTTCGCCCGCTGAGTGACCAGGGTGGACTGGCCGATGGCGACGTCGCACACCAGGGCCGGGTGCGCCACTGCGCCCGCGACCCCGGTGACCGCGTGGGCCAGTTCGGCGTCCAGAGCAAGACGCAACCGATCGCCTGTGATGGCCTGATGGGCGGCGGCGACTCCTGACGTGAGCGTCATCGACGGTGCCCAATCGAAGACCTGGCCCACGACGAGATCATCGAAGAACGGGCCGCTGAGGTCCCGCCCGCCGGGTTGGCCGCCTCCAACGTGGCCGTCAAGGGTCATTGTGACAACGTAATGCCATGCCGGAACTCAACGACGAAGAGACCCTGCTGGTCCGGACGGTGCGTGCATTCGTTGACCGGGAGGTCAAACCGGCGGTGCGCGAGACCGAACACGCCGACACCTACCCACACGGCTGGATCGAGCAGATGAAGCGCATCGGGATCTATGGCCTGGCGATAAGCGAACGCTACGGCGGTTCCCCGGTGTCGATGCCCTGCTATGTCGAGGTGACCCAGGAACTGGCTCGCGGTTGGATGAGCCTGGCAGGCGCGATGGGCGGGCACACCGTGGTGGCCAAATTGCTGGAGGAGTTCGGCACCGAACAGCAGAAGCAGGCCTACCTTTCGGTGATGGCGACCGGTGAGTTGCGGGCGACGATGGCGCTGACCGAACCCGGCGGCGGATCGGATCTTCAGAACATGACATGCGTGGCCCGCCGCGACGACGACGGAACCCTACTCATCAACGGCTCCAAAACCTGGATCAGCAACGCGCGGCGCTCCGGCCTGATCGCGCTGCTGTGTAAGACCGATCCCAAGGCCAGTCCTCAACACACCGGTATCTCCGTGCTCCTGGTGGAGTCACGGCCCGGATCGGCCCCCGCGGGTCTGACCATCTCCCGTGACCTGCCCAAGCTCGGTTACAAAGGGGTCGAATCCTGCGAACTGATCTTCGACGGCTGCCGGGTGCCCGCCTCGGCGGTACTCGGGGGCGTGCCGGGTAAGGGCTTCGCTCAGATGATGAAAGGCCTTGAAACCGGGCGAATTCAGGTCGCCGCACGGGCGCTGGGGGTGGCCACCGCCGCCCTGGAGGACGCGCTCTCCTACGCCCAGCACCGGGAGAGTTTCGGCAAGCCGATCTGGAAGCACCAGGCGATCGGAAACTACCTCGCCGACATGGCGACCAAGCTGACCGCGGCTCGACAACTCACCCACTATGCCGCCGAGCGATACGACAGCGGCGCACGCTGCGACATGGAGGCCGGGATGGCCAAGCTGTTGCCTCCGAGGCGGCCATGGAGATCGCCCTCAACGCCGTCCGGATCCACGGCGGCTACGGCTATTCCACCGAGTTCGACGTCGAACGTTACTTCCGCGACGCTCCGCTGATGATCGTGGGCGAGGGTACCAACGAGATCCAGCGCAATGTGATCGCCGCCCAACTGGTGGCCCGCGGGGGACTCTGAAGGGGACTCTGAAGCGGACTCTGAAGCGGACCGTGAAGGGCGGGCCGGGCCTCAGTCAGCCCGTCGCGCCCAGGCGACGACATAGATAACCGTCGCGGCGGTCAGCGCGATGAGCACCCAGACGGTGATCGCTTCATCGACCCAGGATCCGGCCGGCGGGCTGCCCGGCATCAGATTGCGGATCGGGACGACGGCGAAAAGCATGGAGGCGAAGAAGGTGCTGAAGGCGGGCTGAAACGCTTTGCGCCCAAGCACCATTTCGACCGCCACGTACAGCGCGATCGCCGGAAGGGTGAGCAGCACCAGACAGAATCCGGCGATCAACGCCAGCGGACCGCGGGCGCGGGAGAACGAGATCGTCACATTGTCGTCGGAGTGCGGGGTGGCGGCCCGGTCGAGCCGTTCGCTGTGAATGTTCCAGCCGTTGAGCGACCCGGCGACTTCCAGCCGGGTCGGTGTGTAGTTGTCGGAATCGCATTTTCCGATGAAAGCGTCGGCGCTGAGGGTGCCCGTTCTGAAATTGTCGAATGGCCAGCGGTCGGCGTCGCCGTAGAGATGCAACGTCGTCTGTTCCCGGCCCGGTACGTGGCCGCTCGGGTAACACAGTTGGTCGAAGTCGTTGGCCGGATAGAGCCGCACCACCAAGTCGTTCTTGAGCGCCCCCGACTCGTCGAGCAGGCTGCGATCGGGCAGCACCAGCACTGTCGCAGCGAGCGAGTCCTCAACCGGCCGGATGGCGGTGACTTCGACCAGAACTACCGTCTCGCCGGAGTGTTGCAGGTCGCGGGACTCCAACTCGGTCGCCGAACTGTCGAGCCAGAAGTAACCGATGACCGAAGCCAGATAGACGAAGACGATGGCGACGGCCGAGGCGATCCCGCCCCACTTCCTCGTCGCCATCCCGGGGGTCAGCCGGCGTCGGACAGGCGCTGCTTGAGCGCCTCGAACTCATCACGGACGCCCGTGGGCAGTTTCTCGCCGAGGAATTCGAACCACTCCTCGATCTGCGGGAGTTCCTCGCGCCACTCGCCCGGGTCGACCGCGAGTGCCTCGGCCACGTCGGCCGGTTCGACGTCCAGACCGCCGAGATCCATGTCATCCACGCCGGGCACGGTGCCGATCGGCGTGGACACGCCGTTGGCCTTGCCTTCGACGCGTTCGATGACCCACTTCAGCACCCGACTGTTCTCACCGAAGCCCGGCCACAGGAATCGGCCGTCGCCACCACGGCGGAACCAGTTGACGAAGAAGATCTTCGGCAGCTTGGACTCGTCTGCGTTCTTGCCCAGATCCAGCCAGTGCTGGCAGTAGTCGCCGGCGTTGTAACCGAGGAATGGCAGCATCGCCATGGGGTCGCGCCGGACGGTGCCGACCTGCCCTTCGGCGGCGGCGGTCTTCTCACTACCGAGGGTGGCGCCGATGAACACGCCGTGCTGCCAGTCGCGGGCCTGGGTGACCAGTGGAACCGTCGTCTTGCGGCGCCCGCCGAACAGGATGGCCGAGATCGGCACGCCCTGCGGGTCGTCCCACTCCGGCGCCAGGGTCGGGCACTGCGACATCGGGGTGCAGTAGCGCGAGTTCGGGTGCGCGGCAGGCTGATCGGAGTCCGGCGTCCAATCGTTGCCCTTCCAGTCAACGAGGTGCTGCGGGTCGCCTTCCAGGCCTTCCCACCACACTCCGCCGTCGTCGGTCAGGGCGACGTTGGTGAAGACGGTATTGCCGGCGGCGATCGTCTTCATGGCGTTCGGGTTGGAACTCCAGTTCGTGCCTGGTGCCACACCGAAGAAGCCGAATTCGGGGTTGACCGCGTACAGCCGTCCGTCGTCGCCGAACCGCATCCAGGCGATGTCGTCGCCGA
>CAZRFC010000033.1:0-18542 GCA_964598975.1 uncultured Mycobacterium sp.
TGGCGCATCACCATGCCGAATCTGGAACAGACGGGCCAGTTGCGCCTGACCTACCTCGGGCTCGACGGTGTGGCCGGCAATGAAACCTATTGGGAGAAGACCGTGGCGCCCCTCGCCGGTGCCGAGGTGGAGACCCGCAAAGAGGTCATGAAAGTCCTTCTCGATGAGCTGCGCCGAAATCTCTGCGTCGAGTCGGAGTTCCTCACCGAGGAGAACTACGACGCGATCAAGCGGGCTAGCGCCCAGTGGCTACGAGCGCCGTGGACACTTACCGACGAAACCGGCGTGTACTCCGGCATCGCCTACCCTGGCGGCCGAACCAAGGGAGCAGCCGCATTTGGCGGTGATCTTTACGTCTCCGGACTCGGTCTCTTCGGCCGCTGGCTCCGCCGCCCCCAGCGCTTCCCACTGCACGACCACGCACTGAAACCCGCAGACGCCGAGGCCATTATTGAAGATCTCTTCCGGGTGATGCTAAACGCCGGAATTCTGGCCAAGATCGTCGGCCCCAACAAACGGGTCGGCTATCAGATCAAGAGCAGCCTGATCGAATGGCGTTCAGCACCAGGGGAATTCCGCGCCGAAGACCCCATCCGTGGCAACCAGAAGCAGGGCCGAATCAACCCCTTCTTCAAAGAGCTCTACGCCGAGACCGCTAAATCACTCATCGGCTTGGAGGCTCGCGAACACACCGCCCAGGTCGAAGCCACCGTCCGCCAGGAACGCGAAGCCCTGTTCAGCGACGCCAAACTTCCCGTGCTGTACTGCTCCCCCACGATGGAGCTCGGTGTGGACATCCGCAGTCTCAACGTCGTCGGCATGCGCAACGTCCCGCCGACCCCGGCCAACTACGCGCAGCGATCAGGTCGCGCTGGGCGGTCCGGGCAACCAGCAGTCGTGCTGACCTACTGCGCCACCGGCAACGCCCATGACTCCTACTACTTCGCCCGCAGCCAGGACATGGTTGCCGGTGCCGTCGCCCCGCCTCGGCTGGAGCTGGGAAACCAGGATCTTGTTCGCGCCCATGCTCATTCGATCTGGCTGGCCGCATGCGGACTGGACCTCAAAGCCAGCATGGTCGACCTCATCGACATCGACGCACCGAGCCTCCCGCTTCGCTCAACCGTACTCAGCACCATCAACTCCCCCACTGCACGTTCGGACGCGGCGGC
Source organism: uncultured Mycobacterium sp. (assembly GCA_964598975.1). Taxonomy (GTDB): domain Bacteria; phylum Actinomycetota; class Actinomycetes; order Mycobacteriales; family Mycobacteriaceae; genus Mycobacterium. The sequence continues at coordinate 1,173 of CAZRFC010000033.1, forward strand.
CGCGATCACCGACGTGCTATCGGCAACTCCTGAGGTGACCGCGGCGCCTTGGTGGAAGCCGGACTGGATCGCCGACACCGTGGATCACGCACCGACCCGCTTCAACGAGGGCGCCGATCGCTGGCGCACGCTCTACGGCGAGGCGCTCAACGATCTCGACAAGGCCAACAAGGTACTCAAAGAGATCGGAGCCTCCGAGCCCGCCAAACGCGCGGCCCGTGCCCGCATCACCGAAGCCCGTGCAGCGCTTGACCTGTTGCGTGGCCAGGTCGAGGACATCGCCCAGAGCGACTTCTATCCCTACCGCTACTTCGCCTCCGAGGGCTTCCTTCCCGGCTACTCGTTCCCTCGCCTGCCGCTGGCGGCGTTCATCCCCGCCGACCGCAAGACCGCCCACGGACAAGGTGATTACGTCCAGCGCCCGCGATTCGTGGCGATCAGCGAGTTCGGCCCCAACGCGTTCATCTACCACGAGGGCGCTCGTTATGAAGTCGACCGAGTCAGCCTGCCGACCGCTGACGACGGCGCCGGCGTCAGCATCACCGAGATTAAGCGCTGCAACGTCTGCGGCTACCTTCACGAAAACTCAAAGAGCGTGGAACTGTGCCAACTCTGCGGCAGCGCCTCGCTGGAAACGCTGACCAAGATGATGCGGCTGATGTCGGTCAAGACCCGCCGCCGCGACCGCATCAGTGCCGATGAGGAAGAACGCCAACGCGCCGGCTACGAAATCGTCACCAGCATCCGCTTCGTTCCCCACGGCGAACGGGCCGGACAACTCACCAGCACCATCACCGTAGACGGCGACACGCTAGGTGCGATGACTTACGGCGATACCGCCCAGATCCGCCGCATGAACGTCGGTCTGCGCCGGCGGAAGGACAAGCACGTCAAGGGTTATCTGCTCGACACCCTGGAAGGCCGCTGGGCCCGTGAATCCGACCTCGCCAAGAACCTTGAGGGCCAAGATCCCCGCATTCGGCAAGTCATCCCCTACGTCGAGGACCGGCGTAACGCTCTGATGATCGAGCTGGATCCGTCCATCAGCGAAGATGAACGTCGGGCTGGCATGTACGCGCTCAAGCGGGCCATCGAGACCATCTACCAGCTTGAAAGCAGCGAGCTTGCTGTCGAGCCACTGCCCGGCCACACAGGCGACCATGCCTGGTCACGGCTGTTGTTCTTCGAAGCCGCCGAGGGCGGCGCTGGCGTGCTGCGCCGAGTGGCCACTGAGGATGGACAACTTCGCCTCATCGCCCGAAAAGCCCTGGAGCTGTTGCACTTCAACCCAGACACCGGCGAAGACCTTCACCGTGCGGAGTATGCACGAGAAGATTGCGCCCAAGCCTGCTACGACTGTCTGCTCTCCTACTCCAACCAGTGGGACCATCAGAACCTTGACCGCCACACTGTGGTGGACCTGCTCCAGCGGTTGATGCGGGCGCACACCGAGATGCCGCCGGACGAGCCTGCGCCTGACGACCAGTTCCAGAAGCTCGCCAACGCCAGCAACAGCCTGGAGAGCCAATTTCTGAAACTCCTCAAGACGCATGGCTACCGACTGCCCGATGAGGCGCAGCAGATCGTTGACGGTTACTACGTTCGGCCAGATTTCGCCTATCGCAGCGGCGGAATGGATGTCGCGGTGTTCCTCGACGGCCCCGTGCACGACGACGAACACCAGAAGGGCAAGGACGAACAAGCGCGCGCAAAGCTCGAAGACGAACTGGGCTGGCTGGTACTCAGGTTCGACTACAGCGCCGCCGAGCAAGGCTGGCTCGACACCATCGCGGCCCACCCCGACGTCTTCGGCGCCGGAAAGTCTGGCGCATGACCGCAACCACCTTCCCCGCCGGCAGCCTGGTGCGTGCCCGTGGCCGTGACTGGCTGATCATCCCCGGCGGGACGGACGGCATGCTGCGCGCCCGTCCGCTCGGTGGCAGCGACGCAGAGACCACCCTCCTGCTGCCCGAATTCGACCATCCGACACCAGCGGTGTTCACGCCACCGACCGTGGACGACCGCGGGGACGCCAGTCGAGCCCGACTGCTGCGTGACGCACTGCGGTTGTCCTTTCAAGCCACCGGCGGCCCGTTCCGCTCTTTCGCCAAAATTGCCGTCACGCCCCGCAACTACCAACTGGTGCCGCTGATGATGGCCACCGCGCAGGACACCACCCGGCTGCTTATCGCCGATGGTGTGGGTATCGGCAAGACGGTGGAGGCCGGACTGATCGTGGCTGAGCTGCTGGCCACCGGCGACGCCGAACGTCTCGCGGTCCTGTGCTCACCGCAACTCGCGCCCCAGTGGCAGTCCGAACTGCGCACCAAGTTCGGCATCGACGCCCAGCTACTGCTGCCCTCCACCGTGAATCGGCTCCAGCGCACCGTGCCCTTCGGCTCGACGATCTACCAGCACTACCCGTATCTGGTGATCTCCACCGACTTCATCAAGCAGCACACCCGCCGCGATGAATTCGCCATCCACTGCCCCGAACTCGTGATCGTGGACGAGGCCCACACCTGTGTGGCCGCGACGAGCACCTCCCACAACTCCCAGGCACATCTGCGCTACACACTGCTGCGCAAGCTCGCGGACGACCCCACCCGGCACCTGCTGCTTCTGACCGCCACTCCGCACAGTGGCGATGACGACGCCTGGCAGTCCTTGATCGGACTGCTTGACCCGCGGCTTGGCGAACTGCCAGCCGACCTGTCGGGGCGTGACCGTGAAGAGGACCGCAAGCTGCTGGCGCAGTTCATGATTCAGCGTCAACGCGCCGACATCCGCGAGTATCTCGATGAGGACACCCCATTCCCGGACCGGGAGTCCACCGAGACCTCCTACAAGCTCACCCCCGAGTACAAGAAGTTCTTCGACGACGTGATGGCCTTTGTGCGCAAGGAGGTCCACGACCCCACTCTGAGCGCGGTTCGCCAAAGGGTGCGCTGGTGGTCGGCCATCGCCCTGCTGCGTTGCCTGGCTTCCAGCCCCGCTGCCGCCCAGCAGACCCTGCTCAACCGCTCAGCTCTCAACGCCGATGACAGCGAGCAGGCGATCGACGCAGTCGCCGAACCACGCATCCTCGACACCGACCTCGATGACGCAACCGAGGGCGAAGACGCCGCCCTGGGCTGGAATCACGAGGAGATCGACGATGCGGCCAAAAACTCGAGCAGTGCCACCCGCCGTCAGCTGCGGGAACTCGCCGAAGCCGCCGCAGCACTCAAAGGCCCGGCAGGCGACGCCAAACTCAAACGACTCATCCCATTGCTGCAGAAGCTCATCACCGACGGTTACAACCCCATCGTCTTCTGCCGCTACATCCCCACCGCCGACTACCTCGCCGAGCACCTCAGCGCCGCACTCACCAAGAAAAACAAGGACTTACAGATCGACGCCGTCACCGGCACCTTGCCTCCTGAGGAGCGGGAGCTGCGTGTCAACGCTCTGACCGACCACGACGGTCCGCGCCTGCTGATCGCCACCGATTGTCTGTCGGAGGGCATCAACCTTCAGGATGGGTTCACCGCGGTCGTGCACTACGACCTCGCCTGGAATCCCACCCGCCACGAACAACGCGAAGGCCGCGTCGACCGATTCGGCCAGCGCGCCGACACCGTGCGCACCGTCACCTACTACGGCGAGGACAACGGCATCGACGGCATCGTCCTCGACGTCCTCATTCGCCGCCACGACAAGATCCGTCGCGCAACCGGCGTCTCTGTCCCTGTGCCCGTCGACTCCACGACCGTCATGAAGGCCATCTGGGAATCGCTGCTGCTGCGTGGCAAAGACACCGAACAGCTGGAACTCGACCTCGCCGGGGCCACCTCCCACACCCTGGCCGAAGCGGTCGAGGTGGACTGGGTGAACGTCGCGGAACGGGAGAAGGTGTCACGGTCCCGGTTCCGTCAGGCTGGCATCAAGCCGGCCGCGGTGTCAGATCTCCTGGACGAGATCCGCGATTCTCTCGGCGGCCCGGCCGACACCGAGACTTTCACCCGCACCGCCCTGCAACTCCTCGGCGCAACAGTTGCCAACACCCCGGACGGATTCACCGCTCATACCGGCACCCTCCCGCCAGAGGTCCGCAACCAACTGCCCGCGAGCAAAGACGACCGACTCCACTTCCACCGCTCCTTCCCGGTCCCACCGGGCCACCACGTGCTGACCCGGGTGGATCCGGCCGTGGAAGTCCTGTCCCGCTACGTTCTCGACGCCGCGCTCGACTCGTCCCTGTCGCCGTTGCTGCGGCCGGGTCGCCGCGCCGGCATCATCCGAACACGGGCCGTGGACAAGGTCACCACGCTGCTGGTTGTGCGCTACCGATTCGAACTCAACCTCACCGGCTCCCGCACCAGCCTCACCCAGGTCGCCGAAGACGCCCACTTCCTCGCCTACACCGCATCCGGCGACACCCTCACCTGGCTGGATGACACCCAGGTCAACGCACTCCTTAACGCGGCGGCGACCGGACAGGTCGCCGACAGCCTCGCTGACGCCCAACTCGGCAAGGCCCTCGACCGCCTCGACGCAATCCAGACCGACCTCGTCCAGACCGGCAGGTCGAAAGCCGAGCAACTAGTCGAGGAACACCGCAACGTCCGTGCCGCGAGTCGCACCGGGGGCCGCGCGGTCACCGCCAAACTCCTACCACCACCGGACGTGCTCGGCGTGTACGTGTTCCTCCCGAACGGAGCAGCCCGATGAGCGGCCTATCCGCCTTCCGATACGTCCGCACCGTCGGCACCGTCCTGACCGCCGAGGCCTTGGCCGGCGCCGCCGAACTGCGAATGCCCGGCCAGAGCACCGGCGACTACCAACTGCCACCCGGCATGGCAGTGAACGCCGCCGTCGCCCGTGCCTGGGACACCATGCTCGCCGCCCACCGGGAATGGCACAAAGCGTTGGAGAAGCTGCCCGATGGCGACCCAGCCATCAAAGTCACCCGAGAGAAGTGGCTACTGCCGCTCCTTTACGAATTAGGTTGGGGCCGAGTCGAAGCCGTTCCCGCCGGACTTGAGGTTGAACCCGGACTCGGAGACACCACCGGCCTGCACTTTCCAGTGTCGCACCGCTGGTCCTACCCCGACGCCGCCAACCCGACCGCCTGGGTGCCGCTGCATCTGGTCGGCGCAGGGGTCAGTCTGGACACTAAGACGGCGAATGTCAGCGCCCGTGCCCCGCAGTCGATGCTTCAGGACTACCTCAACCGCGAGAGCCGCGCCCTGTGGGCGATCCTGTCCAACGGCCGACAGCTGCGCCTGCTTCGCGACGCATCCGCCCTCACCCGTCAGTCATATGTCGAGTTCGACCTTGATGACATTTTCACCAACCAGCTCTACGCCGTTTTCCGGTTGCTGTTCCTCACCGCGCACGCCAGCCGATTCGGCCCGCAGCTCACCACCGCGGCGAAGAAGCAGGCCGCCGCTGCCGAAGAAGAAGGCGGCGAGGGCGAAGACGCGGTTGAACTTCCCGAAGCGCGCCTGGACCAGTGCTGGTTGGAACGCTGGCGTGTCCAAGCCATTGAGGTCGGCTCACGAGCACGGCTCAGCCTTCAAGACGGCATCGCGGTCGCGCTCGAACACCTCGGCAACGGGTTTCTCGCCTCCCCGGGCAACATCCATCTGCGCGAGCACCTCGCCGGCGCCCATGACGCTGACCGGGATCTGCACCGCGCCCTGCTGCGCATCGCCTACCGGCTCATCGTTCTCTTCGTCGCCGAGGACCGCGGCCTACTCCACACCGACGACGTTTCAGCCGCAGCCCGCGACCGCTACGCCGAGTACTTCTCCACCGCGAGGCTGCGCCGACTCGCTTCCAGCCACGCCGGAGGCCGTCACACCGACTTGTGGGATTCTCACCAGATCGTCACCGACGCCCTCGCCGGCGACGGTCTGCCCGCCCTCGGACTCAGCGGACTGGGAGCCAGTCTGTTCAGCCGCGATTTCCTCGGCCTCCTCCACGGGGCGCGCCTACCCAACTACGCCTTCCTGGCCGCGATCAAGGCGCTGTCACAGATCAATGATCCACTCACCGGCGCAGCGCGCGCCGTCGACTACCAAAACCTCGATAGCGAGGAATTCGGCGGTATGTACGAGGGTCTGCTCGCCTACACTCCTCGCTACAACCCAGCCGAGCACACCTTCACCTTCACTGTCTCCGCCGGGAATGACCGCAAGAAATCAGGCTCCTACTACACGCCCTCGGAATTGATTGACGTAGTGCTTAGCGAGGCACTTGACCCGCTCATTGCCGAGGCTCTAACCGCAAAGACCACAGAGGAGCGAGAGGAAGCTCTCATCAATCTCACTGTGGTTGACCCCGCCTGCGGCAGCGGACATTTCGTCGTGGGTGCCGCCCGCAGGCTCGGAACAGCGTTGGCCGCTGTTCGCACCGGCGATTCTGAACCGAGCCCGGCGGCGGTCCGTTCCGCAACAGCGGACGTCATCGAACGCTGCATGTACGGAGTCGACCTCAACGACCTTGCCATCGAGATCACCAAAGTAGCCCTCTGGCTGGAAGCGTTCGATGCTGGTCGCCCCTTCCCCTTCCTGGATGCACACTTCCGCGTTGGCAATGCGCTGCTCGGTACCACGCCTGCGCTGCTTAAGAGGAATATCCCGGATGCGGCATTTGCAGTTCTGGGAGAGGACGACAAGGAATGGACTTCCAAGCTAAAGGCCCGCAACAAGGCCGAACGGCAGGCCGACGACGACCAGCTCAGCTTGCAATTCGGATCCGAGACCCTCGACGTTTCCACGACCGAAATCCACAAGGCCGCGAAGCAGGCCGATAGTGGGAACGCCGAAACCCTTGCCCAATTGCGGGCCCGAGCTGATGCCTGGCGGCGACTCGAGGACGATCCCGAGTTGCAGGCTAAGAAACTCGTGGCTGATGCCTGGTGTGCAGCCTTCGTTCAGTCCAAGCGTAGCCACGGCCTCACAGGGCAAGGCATCAGCTACGGCACACTCCAGGACCTAGATCGAGACCCGCAGAATGTCCCCGACAGTGTCATAGAAGGCATCCGAGGAATTGCCCGCGAGTTTCGTTTCTTCCACTGGCACTTGGAGTTTCCGGGAGTTTTTACCGCCGGAGGCACGAACGACGATCCCAACGCTGGGTGGAGCGGTGGATTCTCCTGCGTGATTGGCAACCCACCCTGGGAGCGCGTAAAAATCCAAGATAAAGAGTTCTTCGCCAACCTAGGGCGCTCCGACATTGCCGACGCAGCGAACGCTTCGTTACGTAAAAAGATGATCGAAGGCCTCGCTGAGAGTGACAGTCATCTGTACCAGGCGTACCGCGCCTCCCTGCGCATGTCGGAGGCCACAGTGCATTTCCTGCTCAGGAGCGAGCGTTACCCACTTACAGGCCAGGGGGATGTCAATACCTACAGCGTCTTCGCAGAAACAATGCGCACCGTCACCGGCGCTGCCGGCTCGGCTGGCATCCTCACACCGACCGGATTGGCTACCGATAAGAATACGGCGCCGTTCTTTTCCGATACCCTCTCCTCCAAGCGTCTCTACGCTTTCTATGATTTCGAAAACGAAGACAAACTTTTCCGCGACGTCGACCACCGAATGCGCTTCGCAGTGACAGTGATGACGGGACCTGCGCGGAAAGTGGAACGGACTCGTTTCGCATTTCTCACCCGCCACATAGCTGACCTAGCATCACGACGTTTCGCCTTGGCCGCTGCGGAGGTTCTGAAGATGAACCCCAACACAGGCACGTTGCCAATGTTCCGCGCCCGAAAGGATGCAGACGTCACCCTCAAGATCTATGAACGCTACCCAGTTCTCATCCGCGACGATGACCCCAACGGCAATCCTTGGGGACTCTCCTTCGCGCGCCTATTCGACATGGCCAATGACTCCGGAATCTTTCACCGATCGGTGGATCTGGTCAACGGCCATTTCAACGGCTGGTCTTATCAGATCGAGCAAAAGGAGTATCTGCCTCTGTACGAAGCGAAGATGCTCGGCCATTTTGACCATCGTTTTTCAACCTACCGTGGAGCTACGCAAGCTCAACTCAATGTCGGAGCGCTTCCTCGACCCTCCGATAAGGAACACGACGACCCTGAGATGGAGGCGCTCTCCCGCTACTGGGTCGAAGCGCCTGAGGTCGTCACGAAGCTGAAGGACCGGTGGAAAAAGAATTGGCTCTTCGGCTGGCGGAATATCGCAAGATCTGGCGACTACCGGACTCTTGTTCCATCGGTGCTTCCTCGAACCGCTACCGGCAATGCATTCCTGTTAGCGTTGCCCGATCCTGCCGAAGATGGCTTCCTCTTACATGCGACTTGGTCGAGTCTCGTATTCGATTACGTTGCGCGCCAAAAACTCAGCGGAGCAAACATGGTCTACATGATCGTGAAGCAGCTGGCCTGCCCGGCTCCGGCATCTTTCCGAACCGCCGCAGTCTGGCGGCCAGTAGTGAATTACGCGGAGTGGGTACGTCCCTACGTCCTGGAGTTGTCGTACACCTCATGGCGCATTCGGGCCTATGCCGAAGATATGGGTGACTCCGGTCCTCCGTTTCACTGGGAGCAGGAGCGTCGCGCGCTGTTGCGAGCTGACCTGGACGCCGGCCTCTTTCACATGTACGGACTCGACCGTGATGAAGTCGAACATGTCCTCGACTCCTTCACCGTTGTCCGCAAGTATGAAGGGCGCGACTTCGGCGAATACCGCACTAAACGGCTCGTCCTCGAAGCCTACGACCGCATGGCGCAGGCGATCGCAGCCGGCGGCACGGGCTGGGAACCCCTAGCGGACCCGCCGGCAGGACAGGGTCCGCGCCACCGAGCAGATTGACTAGCCAGGCATCGGTTACAGCAGGGATCACGGGGGAACGGCAGATGACTCGCAAGACTGTCGACGTCGAGGTCTTTGACGGCGACGAGACGATTGATGTCGCGCACGACCGCCCGGTTCGACTGATGCCCAGTGGCAAAGCAGCGATTGTCTACCGCGAAAGGGTCTACCCCCTATACGAGGGCAACATTATTCACCTTGAAGACCTGCCCCTCGACATGGAGCTGTGTCAGCGCTTCGTGGCTTGGGATGAGCCGGTCCCGTATTGCTCTTACCGCGAAGAGGAATGGGACTCCGCGGATGACGAGACGCATGAAGAGAATCTCGGAATCGGGTCTTGGTATCTCGAGTCGAGCAAGCTAGGTCACTATCTCGCCTTCGATGCTTCGGAGGCCGGGGCGCAGCGTTTAGCAGCGGCGATCGAGGAATCTGACCTCGGCCTCGTGAAGCTGGGCGAGAGCTTTCGGCCGGCTGCTGACGGCCACCAATACGACTGGTACATCCGCCTAAGGTTTCGCGGGCAGCGCGAACACTGCCTGCGCGTGCTTGAAGGGATCCTGGGTAGTACGAAATCCCTCGACATGAACGAGTTTGAACCCCAGAGGGATTCGCCCGGAAACCAGTCCGTCAGTCATTGGGAAATTGTCACGCAGGCCTTGACACTCCTCGCAGACCCCGAGCAACGTCAGGAGGTTCGACAAATTCTTGACTCCTTCGGCGAAGGCTACGGGTACCTCAGTTGGCGATATAGCCAAGTGTCATCCCACGCACGGTCATCCCCGGCTGCGGGCGTAGAGACTCTCGGCAGGATCGTCGCGGAAGACAAGAACCTAATCGACCGTCTTGAAAAGGAATACGGCGACTTCCTCGATGATGACAACCGACACCTCGCCCAGCGAGCGATAGACGCGGAGTTCGAGCTAATCGACCTCGAGGACAGCTGGAATACCGGCGATGGTGCCCTCCGGAGATCTCGGGCTTCGACGCGCTTTCTACGGAAGGCAGTAGTGCTGACCATGGCGAACGAGGACTACGCCGATCGCTTACGACCGATGCTGCATCAACTAAAACCGCCTGCCACGGTCCAGTTCAATCGCGCACTGCCCAACCATGTGAAGATCGCTGTGGAGACGCTGCGGGAAACGATTTCTCAAGTCGAAGCGCTATTCGCGGGAGACTTTCTTGGAGAGCTTTACATGTTCAGCCAGGTTGAGCTTCAGGGGATTCAGAGTGGCGAGCTTGATTTCCTAGTCAGTCCCGCTCCATCGCGCACCGAAGATGATCGGTCTACGTCAGATCTCCCCTTCGCGATACTCCCCCCCGGCGAGAAAATCACGCAATTTATTGGCGACATCCGCAGTTCCGGCCAATACCGTGGCGGCGAAGTCGATCTCGGCCGCCTAGACGTCATAGAAGCGATCTGGGAGTACCACGAGGGCAAGAACTGCTCGCTTTACCGCGGAGTATTCCCCTCAAGCGGCAAAGACAACGGGTACGTCGTCCTCTCTTTCGTCGATGAGCAGTGTGGACCATGTGCAATTGCAATCAGCCCTTGGAAGGGTGAGCACGCCACGTTCTTGTTACGGGGCGACAGCGGCCAGCGGCTGCCATGGGAAACCGTGTTTTCCAAAACAAAGGATGAAGCCAAACGCCTCGGCGCCCGCAAGCTCCTCTTCACGCCGAATCACCAGCACGGCCTCGACGAGTACGTCGCGATGCAAGAGAAGATCATGACCCTGCTGGTCTGTAGCCCCCGAGCATTTGAGCGCGGTGAACTCTACTTCGACGAGGAATACGGCTGTTACATCGCCCGAGAGCCCTGGCCTGAGGATGATGATGATCGGCAGGAACCGCCTCGCGGTGACTCATCACCTGGCTTCTTCAAGCGCATCATGAACTGGATCGAGCGCAACGTCGAGTTTGAGTAGCAGGGATTCCGGGGCTCACATCCACGGTCTCGATACTGATCCCAATCCCAGACGTTTCCTGAACTCGGCAATTTCGCTATACCCCGGCTCCTTGATCGAAGGCTTTTTGATTGCCTTCCTATGCGGGTCGATGTCTTGCTGGAATTGCTCACACCAAGCGAGCCACTCCAGGCCCTCCGCTCGTGCTTCAGGATCTGTCTCGTCTATACGGGCCCGCATAGCTGAGAGGTACTGGTCGAGCCTGCCGACAAGCTCCCACGCCTCCAGGTCGGCCTTGAGGTGCGCGCCAAGGCGATGCTGGAAGTATGCCGTCCGGGCGAGTTCGTCGCGGCGGTCCTCTTCTTCCTGGCGCTTGATTTCTGCCAGCCGCTCGGCCTCTGTGCGTTCCCGATCTATCACAGCCCATCGCTCGAACATCCTCGTGACGTCGGGCAGCCGAAGCTCCAACGGAATCGTCTTGGTGTCTGGCCATGACTCCCCCGAGTTCCACCGGCTGTCCGTGTCGACGGCTATGGACAAGCGCTCAGAGGGCACATAGTCGTGGGTCGGGATGCGATACCAGGATTCGCGGCGAGCCTTTTCGAGTTCCTTTGCCGTCGGCTCATGCGGGATCCGATCGTTCAGCTGCGAGATGCTGACCGAGCATTTGATCGGGCTGACCTCGATGATGAGGCATCCCTTGAGGCGGTCCTGGCTGGATGAGTAATGGTTGCGATTCGGCCGTCGCTCTTGGACACCGTGGCGGCGGGCCTGCGCTTCCCGCGCGAGTGATTGAAGAAGCCGCCAGGCCCGACTGCGCTGCGGGGTTGCGATTGCATCGAGTCGCTTGTCGGCCCGTAAGGCCGCAACAACGGGGTGCCACTTAATCCGGGCGGTCTCCGCCAGAGCGGTTGGTGGTTCTGTCTTCCACTCGGTCACCGAGACGAACCGAAAGATGAGGTCGCGGTATCGCTCGCCTCTCACCGAAATCACTTGCTGGCCGTTCGGTGCGAGTCCTCGCCGGTTGATGATGGCGACCAGATTCGCGTAGTTGGTGTTGTCGTCTTTGGTGTCGATCTGCAGGACTCCGCCGGCAGCGGCAATGTCCTTGAGAAGCCTTTGCGTCGGGGTGAGCTCGTTAGGCGCTGGGCGCATCAGGGGCTTCTGGGCCTCCCCCGCTTCGGAACGGGCGAGGCGCATCGTTCGCTGAAAGGAACGGGGTTTGTCCGGAAAGTGGTTCCTCGGATAGTCGCCGTGTTCGAGGTAGTAGAGCCCTGCCGGCTCAATCTTGGCCTTCCACCCGCCGCGCTTCGAAATGGTGATCAGGCGCCGGGCCTGCAGAGATGCCGCCGACGTCTTATAGCTCGAATCTTGCCAACGTCCCTCGGGGCATCCTTCGCTGATCCAGCGGAGAACGTCGATTTGGAGGTTGTTCAGCGGGGTATCAATGGCCACGGCTCATTGGATCACCGTTTCAAACAGTTGCGGCCGTCACCGGCCGGATCGCTGGCCCTGCTGAGGCTTGTTGAATTCAAGAGGATCGCATTCAAGAAGATGAATGATCTTGTCACGCATAGCCGTGTACTGGTCGACATGATTTCCGCTGACGAAGAGTAACTTGCGCGCACCCCGGAGCCGAGCCTCGAACTTGGGATGAGAAAACAGAGTCCGCCAGTCGGCCTCCGCATGACCATGACGCACGACGTAAGTTGCGTGTTGGCCAGCCAGCGGGCTGACGGCGACTCCGTGTTCTCCCGACCCGTCAGCGGACTTGATAGCCAGGATCAGGTACCGGTTATCAATTCCGTCCGACGACGGTGATCCCTTGTGCCAAACGCATCGCTCTGCACCGAAGTGGCTCAGGAGCTCTTCCAACACAGTGACCCGATTGATGTCGACGTAGTGCCCTCCGTATCTGCCCGAGGATCGCATGTTGTCGAGGAATGCGCGTACCTCGCCTTGTGGCAGGACAGCAAACGGAAGCTCATACGTCTGCGTAGTAGGCACATGTGAGGTTTCGCGGAATTTCAGCAGGAAGTCGTAGCCTTCGGCGTGAAGTCCGACCAAATCCGCATGTGCCCGATGGAAAAACGACTCGAGGCTTCGTTCGTCCGTTGACAAGAGTCGCTCAACTGAGGGTATGCGTTCGTTGAGACGAGCTATTGCTCTTTCAAGCTGAGGGGTGGTCTCGACCAAGTGGTTCCTTGCGGGCGGTCGGACGCAGTCGAGCATGCGCCAAAGTCGTTGACCATTGTCCCGGGAGGCGATGGTTAGCATCAGCGATCGCCGCAGGAATCCGAATTGATTTCGGACACGGCGTAATTCGTCATCGCCGGAGCGGCCTATGTCATCATCTTCGATCAGTCTCTGGAACTCTGATTCAAGCGCAAGGATCGCGCGGCCTGGCTCTAGGAGGATGGGGCCATGGGCGTGTATCACGGATTCGAGGAGCTGTTTTTCGTTGTCAACGATCTCGGCGAGAATCGCGAGATCGCTGTGTGCAGTTGCGGAACCTGCCCTGCCCTGTCTTGCGCTTAGGACCGACGAGTAGCGCCAGGTGAGGTATCCATAGCCGTCGACAGAGTTTGGAGTGAGTTCACGTAGGCGCGTGGCAACTTGGGTCCTATCGCCGGAACTCCCTGCCGCAGCCATGACGATATTGGCAACACCCTCCATATGGGTCGCCGCCACAACCTGCGGGAGGCCCGCGGAACGTACGCGTGGACGGGCGGTCACGGCGGCGGGCTCTGCGACTGTCGAGTTCGCTACTCGATCGCGCGCGGCCGCTCTCGGCGGATTACCCGCAGGACTGGGAGTGCGAGGGACCGGGGCCGCTTGCCTGCCCGCGCTCGGCAAAGGTTTGCGAGACTTCGTTGACCTCGCATACTTGGTCGGGTCGCGCCGCTGCTCGTCAGTGAACATCTTCAGCACCTCGGATCGCGATAGCCCATACTTGGCTTCGCATTCCCGAAAGAACCGATTGATCAGCTTTTGACTCGCCGATGTCTTTGCTCTCCAATAGCCTTCAGCGATTACGGCCGGATTGACAGGCTGCCTCGGCGGGCGCCGTAGCAATTCCTTCTGCGCGGCAGATTTCAGCTGCTTACGGTCCTTGCCAGGGGCTGGCAGCTTCGTCTTGGGCTTTTTTGCGACCGGATGGGTGACGCTGTAGGACTCACGTAGCCGACGCGCAACCGGTGCTTCGACGGTTGATGAGGCCGACTTTGCAAATGCCCCCTGCTCCGCCAGCCGCGCGAGGATCTCCTTGCTCGTCACGTGGAGTTCTTTAGCGAGCTCGTGAACCCGCGCTTTACCAGCCATGGCTATCTTCCGCCCCGTTCCAGCACTAACTGGCTCCGACTGAATCACTTAGATTACGCAAGGCCACCGACATCAAGAGACTTAGCGCAGTCGAAGACCAAGCTCCGAATGTCACGGCGACGCTCCATCTGTTAGCCCTCAGAACGATCCGCGAGCCTGAGATGCCGTCTCTACATGCCATTCCGCGCGGGCGACGAGTTCATCGAAGGTAATGACTTCAGGTTCTTGCAGGTTGCGACGAAATAGCTCGAAACTCCGGAACTTGTCAGTCATCACGCCCCCGGACTTACCCGTGAGTTGAGCCAGAGTGCCCGCAATGACAAACGATCGCGGGCGGATTAGGAATGTGGCTGATGGGAGTGATTCGCCGTCCGCCGATGTGTCCTGCAAGTGCTCGCCAATATCGCGGCACGCCAGGTGCACGGACTGCTGAACTTGGACAACGGCGCCCGCAAGTTCCTTCGAAGGAGACCAACACCCAGACCGGTACTCTCCTTCGACTAGTTCTGTGCGGTGGTGCTTGATCTCCGCAAATGCGAGAGCTCGAATTATCCCCGCAGTGCGGAGCAATGCATCGACTCTCTTTCCTACGCCTGCGATACTTCGGCCAACAACTGCCTGCTCGAGTCTTGCTCGATCCCATGCCGTGAACAGTTGCCCGCTCAGTCCAACACCGAGTACCCAGGGATTGTCTTCCAGGACGCGCTGCCACGCGCGCTCTGGCCCACCGGCTTCGATAGCCGCAGCGTTGAACTCGTCTCCATCTGTCAGCCAGCGTCGCATTTTCTGGGCCACGCTTTTTCGCCGTTGAAGCGCGATGACATCGTCTGCCTCAGCGTCGGCCTCTATGAGCGTTCTAAATCGTTCAGGGTCTCGACGATAGAGGCTGGCAACAGCAGTCGGATCGGCAAACAGGTCCCGCAAGAGCTGATCATCGACGTAGATCGAAGAGCTGTCGGCGTCGACTGGGATCGCGTCGATTACGCGCAGCATATCGATCAGACGGGCGGCTTGATCGCGGTCAAGTTCAAGAATCGTTTCCAACTTCGCAGCGTCGCCGTTGGTAGGCACCTTCTGAATACGAAGCTTCCTTACCACCCCTTGGTGCCGCGCAATCTGCAGTTGTAATTGCTTCCGGCCGGCTGGAGTCGTGTAAACCAACTGATTCGTCCATTCCCATTGGTCCTCGTCCTCGGATTGAATTTCATCGAAGACGCGATATATGTAGCGCGCAGGATGTCCCGCATCGCGGCCGAACTGGGCTTGAAAGCTTCGCGAAACGTAAGTGCGTGTCGGGAGTCGACCAGTCGCGTATGTCAGTTCAGTGGGCTCCATGGGCAACTCGAATCCGAAGTTCACTTTCCGCCTCCCCACCCTGAGCGATGAATATTCTTGGCCCGACGTATCCCGTTCATAGGTTGTGCGACAAGGGGCCGGCCCGTATCAACACGGTAGAACACACGTGCGATCCGCTTTCCTCGACACGCCGCGCGGACGCTAAATATGGGCCCTTAGGCAGCCAATAGACACAACCGGTTGGGTTTCGGCAAGCTGGCCGCACATAGCCGCCCGTTCCGCCGCTCTCAGGTCCTCACGGAATTTGTCCGGCAGTCCCACTCTTATCTGGACGATTCTTCCGGTCAGTGTCCGCAACCATTTGAGAGCGCCCAGTTCAGCAAACCGGTTCACTCTCAGAAAGTTCCGGATCGGACATCATGCCCGCGATCCCATCGCGGCCCGTTGACTTCGTTTGAGTGAGGCGTGACGCAGGCAAAGTCCGACGTCGATCTCTGCGGCCACGCCTTGCGACGTCGTCGACGTGGCCCGTGTCAGCCGGCCCGGACTGACCCCGGTTCTGGAGCGCCCACTCTCTCCGGGTCTACAGTTGGCAATTCGTCACTGTGACGTATTGAATGGCCCGACTCGATTACTAGTGCCGGGCCACGCATTAAAACGTCACAGTGACGAAAGCGGTTGCGGCGGTGGGATTTTCGGTTCCCATACAGAATGTCGGGGCGGCGAAGGTTAGTATTCCGCCGTGTCTCTGAAGGCTGCTGAGGTACTCGGTCTGGTGGTCGTGGCCCTGCTACTGGCGGGCGCGCTGGTCTACCTGCTGGGCTCGTTCTTCCTGATGGCCGCACACGTCGAACGCCGACCGGGCCAGAGTCAGGTCAAGGCGATGTTGCGCGAGTTGTACTACGTGCTCATCACTCAGCCACTGATTCCGTTCTATTTCTTCGTCGGGCGGCGGCTCGGTCCCGGCGACGGTATCCCGGTGATCTTCGTCCACGGGTACTTCCAGAACCGCGCCGACTTCTGGTGGATGGCAAAGCAATTCCGCAAGGCCGGTAAGGGTCCGCTCTACGGGTTCAACTATCCGTGGTTCGACTCTGTCGACCGCAACGTTCCGCGGCTGGACCGGTTCGTCGAACGGGTGTGTGCTGAAACCTCTGCCCGTCAGGTGACCCTGGTTGCGCACTCGCTCGGCGGGCTGGTCTGTCTGGAGTATTCCCATTCCCCCAACGGTTTGGAGCGGGTCGCGCACTGCATCACCATCGGCACTCCGCACAACGGCGTGAAGTGGCGCGGGCCGATCCTGGGCAAGGTGGCCAAGGAGCTGCGCGAGGGCGGCGAGTTCCACATCGAACGGCGTGACCGGCCGGTGGTCTCCCCGACGTTGAGCGTCTATTCCACCCACGACAACATCGTTCACCCCCCGACCACGTGCGAGCTGTCTGCACGTGGCGGCGACGACGTCGCCATCGACGGCCTCGGGCATCTGTCCCTGCTCTATTCGCCAGAGGTGACCCGGGTGTTGATCGAGTTCATCGAACAGGACGCCGAACAAGGCCAAGCTCGGCCCTGAAGGGGCTGGACGCGCGCGGCTCAGTGCCGACCTGGCAAACTGGCGGTGTGATGACTCGTCTGACGGCACTGCTGGCCGCCACGCTGGTTGTCGGGGGGTTGGCCGGCGCACCGGCCGCAGCGGATCCGCCCGGCATGCTTGCCTTCGGCGGCCTGCAACGCAGCTACGTGCTGCACGTCCCTCCCGGCCCGCCCAGCGGCCTGGTGATCAATCTCCACGGTGCGGGCATGAACGGCGGCCAGCAGGCCGCTCTGACCGGCTACGACGCCGTCGCCGACCAGTTCGGCTTCGTCGTCGCCTATCCCGACGGCATCGACACCACCTGGGCGGACGGCCGCGGCGCCTCGCTCCCGGACCGCCAGGGCGTTGACGACGTGGGGTTCCTGTCTGCCCTGATCGAGCAGTTGTCCCGGAACTATCAGATTCCCCCGGGTCGGGTCTTTGTCAC
>CAZRFC010000034.1:0-18256 GCA_964598975.1 uncultured Mycobacterium sp.
CATTGCCGATCGCGGCGTTCTCGATGATGCGCGCCATGTCTACCCGTAACGACGAACCGGAGCGCGCATCTCGTCCTTTCGACAAGGACCGCGACGGCTTCGTGTTCGGCGAGGCGGGCGCCATGATGATCCTCGAGACCGAGGAGCACGCCAAGGCCCGCGGCGCCAAGCCGCTGGCCCGGTTGATGGGTGCCGGTATCACCTCCGACGCATTCCACATGGTGGCTCCGGCCTCCGACGGGCTGCGGGCCGGTGGAGCGATGAAGCGGGCGATGGAACTGGCCGGTTTGTCGCCCAAGGACATCAACCACGTCAACGCCCACGCGACCTCCACGTCGATCGGTGACCTCGCTGAGGCGGCGGCTATCCGGGTCGCCGGTGTTGAACATGCGCCGGTGTACGCGCCGAAGTCCGCGCTGGGCCACTCCATCGGTGCGGTGGGTGCTCTGGAGTCGATCCTCACGGTTTTGTCTCTGCGTGACGGGGTAATTCCGCCGACGTTGAACTATGAGACTCCCGATCCGGAGATCGACCTCGATGTCGTTGCTGGAGAACCGCGTTACGGCGACTACCAGTACGCGATCAACAACTCGTTCGGTTTCGGTGGGCACAACGTGGCGCTCGCCTTCGGACGGTACTAAGGCGGGGGAAGGGCCGAGCTTCACCGATGCTGACAACGGGTAACGGCTTGCCGAACGTGGTCGTCACTGGCTTCGCCATGACGACCGCGCTCGCAACTGACGCTGAGAACACCTGGAAGAAGCTCCTCGACGGGCAGTCCGGCATTCGCCGGCTGGAGGATCCGTTCGTCGATGAGTACGACCTCCCGGTTCGCATCGGCGGTCATCTGCTGGAGGACTTCGAAAGCGAGCTCAACAAGGTCGAGCTCCGGCGGATGTCCTATCTGCAGCGGATGGCGACGGTGGTCGGCCGCCGGGCCTGGCAGAACGCCGGGTCCCCGGAGGTCGACACCCGTCGCCTGATGGTGTCGGTGGGCACCGGCATGGGTTCGTCTGAGGAACTGCTGTTCGCCTATGACGGCATGCGGGCCAAGGGCCTTCGTGCGGTGTCCCCGTTGGTCGTGCAGAAATTCATGCCCAATGGGGCCGCCGCGGTCATCGGTCTGGAACTCGGCGCCAAAGCCGGTGTGTGCACGGCCATCTCGGCGTGCGCATCAGGGTCCGAGGCAATCGCCAACGCCTGGCGCAACATCGTCTACGGCGAGGCCGATATGGCGATCTGCGGCGGCGTGGAAACCAAGATCGAAGCGGTGCCCATCGCGGGGTTCGCCCAGATGCGCATCGTGTTGTCGACCAGCAACGACGACCCGCCCGGCGCGTGCCGGCCGTTCGACGTCGACCGCAACGGCTTCGTGTTCGGTGAAGCCGCGGCACTGATGGTGATCGAAACCGAGGAGCACGCCAAAGCCCGCGGCGCCGACATCATCGCCCGCATCATGGGAGCCTCGGTCACCTCCGACGGCTACCACATCGTGGCGCCGGACCCCAACGGAGAGCAGGCCGGCCACGCCATCAGCCGCGCAGTACAACTCGCCGGACTGCAACCCGGCGACATCGACCACATCAACGCGCACGCGACCGGGACCTCGGTGGGTGACGTCGCCGAGGGCAAGGCCATCAACAACGCGATGCGCGGCCACCGCCCCGCCGTCTACGCGCCCAAGTCGGCGCTGGGGCATTCGGTCGGGGCGGTGGGCGCGGTAGAGTCAATCCTCACCGTGATGGCCCTGCGTGACGGCATCATTCCGCCCACGCTCAACCTCAGAAATCTCGACCCAGACATCGACCTCGATGTTGTTGCCGGTGAACCGCGGTCGGGTGACTACAAGTACGCGGTGAACAACTCGTTCGGCTTCGGGGGACACAACGTCGCAATCGCGTTCGGCAAGTACTGAACTGGAGGTTCGGATGACCATCATGGCTCCCGATGCTGTCGGCGAGAAGCTTGACCCACGCGACCCACTGCTGCGACTGCGGCGGTTCTTCGACGAGGGCAGCGTCGAATTGCTGCACGAGCGCGACAAGTCGGGCATCCTCGCCGCCTCGGGAACCGTGAACGGCGTCCGGACGATCGCCTTCTGCACCGACGGCACCGTCATGGGCGGCGCGATGGGTGTCGAGGGTTGCCAACACATCGTCAACGCCTACGACCTGGCAATCGAGGAACACAGTCCCATCGTGGGGATCTGGCACTCCGGCGGCGCCCGGCTTGCCGAGGGTGTGCGCGCCCTGCACGCGGTGGGCCTCGTCTTCGAGGCGATGATTCGGGCATCCGGCCACATCCCGCAGATTTCGGTGGTGGTCGGGTTCGCCGCCGGCGGCGCCGCCTACGGGCCGGCCCTGACCGACGTGGTGATCATGGCGCCCGAGGGTCGGGTTTTCGTCACCGGTCCGGACATAGTCCGCAGCGTGACCGGCGAAGACGTCGATATGGAGTCCCTCGGGGGTCCGGAGACCCACCACAAGAAATCCGGTGTGTGCCACATCGTCGCCGACGACGAGGCCGACGCCTACGTCCGCGGGCGCCGGTTGGTCGGATACTTCTGCCAGCAGGGCCATTTCGACCGTTCCAAGGCCGAAGCCGGTGACGTCGACCTGCATGCACTGCTCCCGGAGTCGGCCCGTCGCGCGTATGACGTCCATCCTCTGGTCGAGGCGCTTCTCGATTCGGATTCCCCCTTCGAGGAGTTCCAATCCCGCTGGGCGCCTTCGATGGTCGTCGGCCTGGGCCGACTGTCCGGCCGGACGGTCGGCGTGCTGGCTAACAACCCGCTGCGGCTGGGCGGTTGCCTGAATTCCGAAAGTGCCGAGAAGGCAGCGCGTTTCGTCCGGCTGTGCAATGCGTTCGGCATTCCGCTGGTGGTGATCGTCGACGTGCCGGGCTACCTTCCCGGCGTCGACCAGGAGTGGGGCGGCGTG
The DNA here is from genome assembly GCA_964598975.1 of uncultured Mycobacterium sp. GTDB lineage: Bacteria > Actinomycetota > Actinomycetes > Mycobacteriales > Mycobacteriaceae > Mycobacterium. The sequence continues at coordinate 2,940 of CAZRFC010000034.1, forward strand.
GTCCGTCGCGGAGCCAAACTGCTGCACGCCTTCGGGGAGTCTGAGGTCCCGCGCGTCACGCTGGTGACCCGGAAGATCTACGGCGGTGCGTACATCGCGATGAACTCGCGCTCGCTCGGTGCCACCAAGGTGTTCGCCTGGCCGGACGCAGAGGTCGCGGTGATGGGCGCCAAGGCCGCCGTCGGGATCCTGCACAAGAAGACACTCGCGGCCGCTGCGGACGACGAACGCGAGGCTTTACACGAGCAACTGGCGGCCGAGCATGAGCGCATCGCCGGTGGGGTGGACAGCGCGATCGAGATCGGCGTGGTCGACGAGAAGATCGATCCGGCCCACACCCGCAGCAAGCTGACCCAGGCGCTGGCGGAGGCGCCGCACCGGCGCGGCCGGCACAAGAACATCCCCCTGTAGTCAGCGGACGGCGGCGAGGATCTCCTCTGCGGCGGGCCTGGCACGCTCTCGATCGGCTGCCACCAACCCGATGCGGGTGCGACGGTCCAGGATGTCACCAACGTCCAGCGCACCCTCGTGGGTGATGGCGAATTCGAACTCCGCCCTGGTGACATCGATTCCCTCCGCAACCGGATCGGTTGCCCGCTCGCAGCGTGCCGCCGCAATGACGTCGGGTGCCTCGGCACCGTAGCGGTCCACCAGTGACTGCGGAAGACCCGCAACAGGATTCGCCGGCGCACCCACCAGTGGGAGATTCTTGGTGCGGCACGGTCCGGCGCCAAGGCCGCGGGCTGCTATCGCCCGGTCCAGCACGTCCTGCCCCATCAGTCGGTACTCGGTGAGCTTGCCGCCGACGATGCTGAACAGCCCGGAGTCGGACTCCAGCACCGCGTGGTCGCGGGACAGATCCGACGTCCTCCCCTCCCCCGCGTCGATCAGCGGTCGAAGCCCGGCGTACGCCCCGACCACATCGGCCGTCGTGAGCGCAGTCTGTAGCGCGGTGTTGACGGTGTCGAGCAGGAATGCCACTTCCCCTGGCGTCGGCTCCGGCACATCCGGAATCGGTCCGGGCGACTCCTCGTCGGTGAGGCCGAGGTAGACCCGGCCCAACTGCTCGGGCATGGCGAAGACGAACCGGTTCAGCTCACCGGGGATCGGAATCGTCAGGGCCGCTACCGGATTACCGAATGACGCGGCATCGAAGACCAGATGGGTCCCGCGACTGGGTCGCAGTTTGATCGACGAGTCCACTTCGGCGGCCCACACGCCGGTCGCATTGATCACCGCCCGCGACGCAAGGTCCAGGCTCTCCCCCGTCAATTCGTCGGTCAGCCGGACCGACGAACCGGTGGCCGCAGAGGCAGTAACCCTGGTGAGGATGACCGCCCCGTTTGCAGCGGCCGTGCGGGCCACCGCGACCACCAGTCGGGAATCGTCGATCAGCTGGCCGTCATAGGCCAGCAGGGCGCCGTCCAGCCCGTCGCGACGGACCGTCGGTGCCATCGCCACCGCCTCATCAGCCCCGATCCGACGTGATCGGGGCAGTACCGAGGACTTCGTTCCGGCCAGCACGCGCAGGACGTCGCCGGCCCGGAATCCGACCCGCGTCAGGATCCGCTGACCGAGGTTCATCGACGGCAGCAGCGGGACCAGTTGGGGCATGGCCTTAACCAGATGGGGGGCGTTGCGCGACATGAGGATTCCGCGCTCGGCGGCGCTGCGCCGCGCGATGCCGACGTTGCCGCTGGCCAGGTAACGCAGACCGCCGTGCACCAGCTTGGAACTCCAACGACTAGTCCCGAACGCGAGGTCATGCTTCTCCACCAGCACCACCGACAGTCCCCTGCTGGCCGCGTCCAGAGCGATGCCGGTCCCGGTGATGCCGCCACCGATGACCACGAGGTCGACGGTCCGACCCTCGCCGAGTGCGGTCAATTCGGCGCTACGGCGTTGCGCGTTGAGTGCGGTATTCATGGCCACGGGTATCGGCAATACTGTAACCCGTGGTCGACACCGATGCGGGAAACCTGTTGCCTCCGATGGCCTGGGACGCCTGGGGCGATCCCGGCCTGGCCAAGCCGTTGTCCGCGGGGATCCGGGCCCTGCTCGAGCAGGCCCTGGGCGTCTCCGGCGACGAGACCCCGGGCCCCGGGATCGATGACGTGCAAGTGAGCGCCTCGGCACTGTCGAAGGAGCACCACGACGGCCTGGCCGCCATCGTCGGCCCGGAATACCTGCGCACCGAAGACCGCGATCGGCTGCTGCACGCCGGCGGTAAGTCCACACCGGATCTTCTGCGCCGCAAGCAGATCCAACAGGATGCCCCCGACGCTGTGATCCTGCCCGGCAGCGAGGACGAGGTTGCCGCCATCCTTGGCTACTGCACCCGGCACCGCATCGCGGTGGTCCCCTTCGGCGGGGGCACCAGCGTAGTAGGCGGACTGGACCCGATCCGCGGCGAATTCGAGGCCGTCATCACCCTGGACCTGCGTCGTTTCGATTCCTTGCACTGGCTAGACGAAGTCTCCGGCGAAGCCGAGTTCGGCGCCGGGGTGACCGGGCCGCAGGCGGAGAGCCTGCTCGGCGAACACGGGTTTTCCCTTGGCCACTTTCCGCAGAGCTTCCGGTTCGCCAGCATCGGCGGCTTCGCGGCGACACGCTCCTCCGGCCAGGATTCGGCCGGCTACGGCCGGTTCAACGACATGGTTCGCGGCATGCACGTCATCACGCCGGTGGGGCCGCTGAATCTGGGCCGCGCGCCCGCCTCGGCCGCCGGACCGGACCTGCGTGAACTGTTTTGCGGTTCGGAGGGCACATTCGGGGTCATCACCCGGGTCCGGGTCCGGGTGCATCGACTTCCGGAGGCCGTCCGGTACGAGGCGTGGTCGTTCCCCGACTTCGCCACCGGTGCGGAAGCCTTACGCGCGGTCATCCAGACCGGAACCGGGCCCACCGTGCTGCGGTTGTCCGATGAGGTCGAAACCGGAGTGAATCTGGCCACCACGCACAGCATCGGCGAGCAGAGCATCACCGGTGGCTGCCTGGGGATCACGGTCTTCGAGGGCACCCCCGCGCACGCCGATAGTCGGCACGCCGAAACCCGGGCGGTCTTAGCTGCCCACGGCGGCACCTCGCTGGGCGAGGCGCCCGCAACGGCGTGGGAGGACGGCCGTTTCGACGCCCCCTACCTGCGTGACTCGCTGCTCAAGGCGGGCGCGCTGTGCGAAACCCTGGAGACCGCCACCACATGGTCGAATCTGTCGACGCTGAAGTCGGCGGTGACGGAAGCATTGACATCGGCGTTGGGCGCCGGCGGCACGAGCGCCCTTGTGATGTGCCACATCTCGCATGTCTATCCGACAGGTGCCTGCCTGTACTTCACCGTCGTCGCCGGACAGCGCGGCGACGCCACGGAGCAGTGGCGTAAGGCGAAGGTGGCGGCCAGCGACGCGATCGTCGCCAACGGCGGGACCATCACCCACCACCACGCCGTCGGCGCCGACCATCGGCACTGGATGCCCGCAGAGATCGGCGAACTCGGCGTCCAGGTGCTCCGCGCGGTGAAGCAGACCCTCGATCCGGCCGGAATACTCAATCCGGGCAAGCTGATTCCGTGACCCCGTCTGATTCGGTGGCGCTGTCCCGCGTCACCGTCCTGACCAACCCGCAAGCCGGTCACGGCAACGCCCCGCACGCCGCCGAGAAAGCTGTCGCCCGATTCCAGGAACTCGGCGTCGACGTCGTGGAGATCGTCGGCCGGGACGCCCGGCACGCCGGCGAACTGGTTGAACAGGCCGTGGGCGACGGCACTGAGGCCCTGGTCGTCGTTGGCGGGGACGGCGTGATCCGATTGGCCCTGCAGGCACTGGCGCGCACTGAAATTCCGCTCGGGATCGTACCGGCCGGCACCGGCAACGACCATGCCCGCGAATACGCCATCCCGACCGGTGATCCGGCAGCCGCCGTGGACATCATCGCTGCGGGGAACACCACCGCCGTCGACCTCGGCCTCATCCGCGGATCGGACGGAAGCAGCTCGTGGTTCGGCACAGTTGCCGCAACCGGTTTCGACTCCCTGGTCAGCGACCGCGTCAACCGCATGCGGTGGCCGCATGGCCGGATGCGCTACAACCTCGCGATCCTCGCCGAGCTGTCACAGTTGCGGCTGCTGCCCTTCCGCCTGGTCTTCGACGGGGAGCGGGAGATGGTCACCAACCTCACCCTGGCCGCATTCGGCAACACCCGGACCTACGGCGGCGGTATGCGAATCTGCCCGGACGCCAACCACTCCGACGGACTGCTCGACGTCACGATGGTGCACACCGCTTCGCGGGCAAAGCTCATTCGCCTGTTCCCCACCGTGTTCAAGGGCACGCATGTGGACCTCGATGAAGTGACCACCGATCGGGCTCGCACGGTCATGGTGGAGTGTCCGGGCATCAATGCCTACGCCGATGGTGATTACGTCTGCCCGCTGCCGGCGGAGATCTCTGCGGTGCCGCGAGCGCTCAGGATTTTCGTTCCGCGATGAACGCCCGCTCTGGTCTGCTGATGCTCTCCGCGGCGTTGTTCGCGGTTCTGGTGATCCTGGCGATGAACCTCAACGCGGACTGGATGACGGTCCCCGATGACGCCGTCGAACGCTGGCTGGGCGCCCACCGTTCCGCCAGGTGGCGCCTCGATGCCGACGGTGCCTTCGGCTATCTCGGCCGGCCCCTGCACGTCGCGACCGCCGGCGTGGTGGCCGGATCGTTGCTGGGGTGGACGTCGCGGTCGGTCGTCCCACTGGCTCTCGTCACCGGCGGAGTCGGGGTCGGCGTGGTGTTCGAGCAGACGTTCAAGGCCGTCTTCGGGCGCTCCGAGGCCACCTTGGCGGCATTGCACGACGGGTCCCTGGTGACCTACCAGCATTCATTCCCGTCTGGGCACGTTACCGGCGCCGGCACCCTGCTCGGCATGATCGCGGTCTGTATGGCGGTGGGACGTGGCGCGGCCGTGAAGGCACTACTCGCCGCCCTGGTCGTGGCCGGGGTCCTGAGCGTGGCGGTTCTGGCGCTGTACTCCCGCGCTCACATCCTCAGCGATGTCATCGGGGGGATGGTCCTGAGCGGGGCGATCGTCTCGTTGGGCGCCGCACTCCTGGTATCCCGCCGGTCGGATCGGACACCGTCCGCAGACAACCGGGTCGCGACGGTCGGCGGGCAGATCTTGTCTTAGGCGCACGGCATAATCGAACACGTGTTCGATACGATCTTCCGCGAGACCTCCGATACCGACCTCATCGGCGCCATCGAGGAGTGGACTCGGGCCGAAGCCTCCGCAGCAGCTCGACGGCTCGCCGCAATCGGCGAACTGGTTCGCCGGCAATGCTCGGATCCCGACACCGCCAAATGGGCATGAGATGCCTGGGACGCCACCGCCGCAGAGGTCGGAGCCGCGATGGGGGTCAGCCCCGGACGAGGCTCCGGCCAGATGCACCTCGCCGAGGCACTTGTCCTGAAATTGCCCAAACTTGCTGACCTCTTCCTCTCGGGTGGAGCCAGCGCGCGGGTGGTGGCGGCCATCGCCTGGCGCACCAACCTGGTGACAGATCCGGAGGCCATGGCACTTCTCGACGGTGTCCTCACCGACCGCGCCGCTAACTGGGATGCCCTGTCCCAGTACAAGCTTGAGCAGGCGATCGATACCTGGGTCGACAAATGTGATCCCGGAGCGTTGCGGCGCACGCGGGCCAGCGCACGCAATCGCGAAGTCGTCGTCCGAGCCCAGAACCACGAATCGGGCACTGCCGCGCTGTGGGGGCGGCTCTTTGCCTCCGACGCCACCCTGCTCGACCGCAGGCTCAACACCATGGCACAGGCTGTCTGCGATGCCGACCCGCGCACCAAAGGCCAACGACGTTCCGATGCACTGGGCGCCCTCGCCGCTGGTTCGCTTCAGTTGGCTTGCCAGTGCGGCTGTCCGGACTGCCCGAGTGCGGGTCCGGATGCCCGGGCCACCAGTGTCGTCGTCCATGTTTTGGCGGATGCCGATGCACTTGAGGCGCAACCCGATCCGGGGATGTCCGGCGCCCGCCGGCCCGAAGCGCAGCCGGGTCCCCAGACCGGTTCGGCCATTATCGTCGGCGGTGGAGTGCTGCCAACACCACTGCTCGCGGAGTTGATCCGCGACGGAGCAACCGTCCGCCGCCTCAGAAAGCCTCCGGACCGAGCCGAACCGCAATACCGGCCCTCCACTGCGCTCGCTGAATTCGTCCGCATGCGCGACCTCACCTGCAGGTTCCCCCATTGCGATGTGCCCGCAGAACACTGCGATCTGGACCATGCGATCCCTTGGCCGCTGGGACCGACCCATGCATCCAATCTGCGTGCCCTGTGCCGAAAGAACCATCTGCTCAAAACATTCTGGGCCGGCGACGGCGGCTGGAGCGATCAGCAGTTTGCGGACGGCACGATCGTATGGACGTCACCGGTCGGCAAGATCTACATCACCAGACCAGGGAGCAGCCTGCTGTTTCCGGCATGGGACACCAACACCGGTGGTCTGACCGTCGGTGGGACTGCCCGCAAATGCGACGCCACTTCATCTGGACTGATGATGCCCGGGCGGCGGCGAACACGGGCCGCCGACCGCGCCTACCGGATAGCGTGCGAGCGGGCACTCAATGATGCCCATGTCGCCGAGCGCAGCAAACCGCCTCCGTTTTAACCCCCGCTACTTGCCGCGCGTTATCCGACGCCGCGGTTGAGCCAGCTGACCTCACCCGTGTCGCCACCGTCACGGTAGGGCTCGAGAGCGTCGTCCCAGGCCGTTCCCAGCACAGTGTCGAGTTCGGCGGCCAGCGTGTCGGCTCCCGCCGACATCAGCGTGCGCAGGCGCATCTCTCCCACCATGACGTCCCCGTTGGCGCTCATCGCCCCGCTCCACAGCCCCAACTGCGGGGTGTGGCAGAACCGCTGGCCGTCCACGCCGGGACTGGGGTCCTCGGTTACCTCGAACCGCAGCACCGACCAGGACCTCAAGGCATTGGCCAGGCGAGCGCCGGTGCCGACCGGGCCCATCCAGTTCGTGACCGCACGCAGCTGTCCGGGCATGGCCGGCTGTGGGGTCCACTTCAGGTTCGCCCCCGCACCGAGGGTCGACGACAGAGCCCACTCGACATGTGGGCACACCGCCGCGGGTGAGGCGTGCACATACACCACGCCTGTCGTCGCGTCGGCGAACTGATTCGACGCACGCATCTCTACTCCTCCGGCTCCACTAGGGACGTCTTCCCCAACGACCTGGCGATTCCGAAGATGCAGTTGTGTCGTACGTGTCTATTGTGCCCCGTGTGACCCTTGTTGCGCTAGTCCGATTTGAACTCAGCCAGGACCTGGTCGGATAGCGCAGGCCACAGCGGTTTGGACCACTCGCCGAAGTCCCGGTCGGTGAGCACCACCAGGGCGAGGTTGCGGTCCGGGTCGACCCACAGAAACGTGCCGGACTGCCCGAAGTGCCCATAGGTGCGCGGCGAGTTCGCAGTTCCGGTCCAGTGCGGATCCTTGCCGTCCCGGATCTCGAAGCCCAGACCCCAGTCGTTGGGTCGCTGCACCCCGAAGCCGGGCAGCACGCCGGTCAGGCCGGCGAAGTGCACACTGGTGGCCGCGGCGTGCATCTGCGCCGACACCGTGCGCGGGTTGAGCAGGTCCCCGGCGAAATGCGCCAGGTCGGCCACCGTGGAGAACGCCCCGTACCCGGCCGTCGCCGCTCCACCTTCCAGGCGGGAGGCCGCCATTCCCAGCGGGTCGAAGACCGCCTCCTGCAGGTACCGGCCGAACTCGATCCCGGATTGAACCTGGATGGTCTCGGCGAGCACCGCGAATCCATAGTTGGAGTAGATCCTGCGGGTGCCCGGTTGGGCCTGTACCTCGGCGGAGTTCATCGCCAGGCCGCTGGCATGGGCGAGGAGATGCCGCACCGTCGCACCCGGCGGGCCGGCCGGTGAATCGAGGTCGACGACACCCTCCTCGACGGCGACCTGGGCCGCTCGAGCGACCAACGGCTTGGTGACCGAGGCAAGCCGGAACGACTGCGCGGCATCGCCGAACCCGGCCAGAATCCCGGTCCGTCCCACCACCGCGGCGGCCGCGGTCGGCACCGGCCAGTCGGCGATCAGATCCAGCGCGGAAGGCATGCCGCTCACCGTATCCCGCCCTATAGGGTCACAGACCATGAGTCAGACGGTGCGCGGAGTGATTTCCCGGAGTAAAGGTAAGCCGGTCGAACTGGTCGACATCGTCATCCCGGACCCGGGCCCCGGCGAAGTGGTCGTGGACATCAAGGCCTGCGGGGTCTGCCACACCGACCTGACCTACCGCGACGGCGGGATCAACGACGACTACCCGTTCCTGCTGGGCCATGAGGCCGCCGGGATGGTCGAGGCCGTGGGCGAGGGTGTCAGCCAGGTGGCACCCGGCGATTTCGTCATCCTGAACTGGCGGGCCGTGTGCGGGCAGTGCCGGGCCTGCAAGCGGGGCCGCCCGTGGTACTGCTTCTCCACTTTCAACGCCACCCAGAAGATGACGCTGACCGATGGAACCGAGTTGTCCCCCGCGCTTGGCATCGGGGCGTTCGCGGACAAGACACTGGTGCATGAAGGCCAATGCACCAGAGTCGATTCCGAGGCCGACCCCGCGGTGGCAGGCCTGCTGGGGTGCGGGGTGATGGCCGGGATCGGCGCTGCGATCAACACCGGCGCGGTGAGCCGCGATGACACCGTCGCGGTGATCGGTTGCGGCGGGGTGGGTGATGCGGCCATCGCCGGGGCTCGCCTGGTCGGGGCGCGGCAGATCATCGCCGTCGACACCGACGACACCAAGCTGAACTGGGCCCGCGACTTCGGCGCCACCCACACCATCAACAGCGCGGAGCTGTCCGAAAATGAACTAGTGGAGGCCATCCAGGACCTCACCGACGGATTCGGAGTCGACGTTGTGATCGACGCAGTCGGCCGACCGGAAACCTGGAAGCAGGCTTTCTACGCGCGTGATCTCGCGGGAACCGTTGTGCTGGTCGGGGTTCCGACCCCGGACATGCGACTCGAGATGCCGTTGGTGGACTTCTTCTCCCGAGGCGGATCACTGAAGTCGTCCTGGTATGGCGACTGTCTGCCAGAACGCGACTTCCCTACGCTGATCAGTCTGTACCAGCAGGGCCGGTTGCCGCTGGAGCGTTTCGTGTCCGAACGCATCGGCCTGGACGCCGTAGAGGAGGCCTTCCACAAGATGCATGCCGGTGAGGTGCTGCGCTCGGTGGTGGTGTTGTGAACCCTATCCAGCGCGTGGTTACCCACGGCACCTTCGAACTCGACGGCGGCAGCTGGGAAGTCGACAACAACATCTGGATCGTCGGGGATGACTCGGAGGTGATCGTCATCGACGCAGCCCACGACGCCCGGGCCATCGAAGATGCGGTCGGCGGCCGGCACGTCGTCGCGGTGGTGTGCACCCACGGCCACAACGACCACATCACCGTCGCCCCGCAGCTGGCCGCCGATCTTGACGCGCCGGTGCTGCTGAACGCGGGCGACACCATGTTGTGGGAGATGACGCACGCCGGCAAGCCCTTCCGCGCCCTGCAGGACGGGCAGTCCCTGACCGCCGGGGGGATTGAATTACGCGCCATCGCCACGCCCGGCCACTCCCCCGGGTCGACGTGCCTGTATGCACCGGGTCTCGGTGCGGTGTTCTCCGGGGACACGTTATTCCAGGGCGGCCCGGGTGCCACCGGGCGGTCCTTCTCCGACTTTCCGACCATTCTGAACTCGATCAAGGAGAAATTGGGGGCGTTGCCACCCGATACGGTGGTGTGCACCGGCCACGGCGAATCGACGCGAATCGGCGATGAGTTGGTGCACTACGACGAATGGGTCAGTCGCGGCCACTAACCCGCTACGGCAACTCCGCCGAACTGCGCGGGTCGACGATCACCTTGGCGTGCTTCTCCGGATCTCCCAGCGCCGTGAACGCCCCTGCAACGCCTTTCAGACCCACCTTGCCGGTGACCAGTGATTCCACCTGGAGCTTCCCGTCAGCCAGCATCCGCAAGCTGTCATGGAAATCCAGGGGCGTGTAACCGAACGTGAATCTCATGTCGACCTCTTTCGCCAGTGCCATGGTGGGCCGAATTCGGTCGGCTCCCATACACACCCCGACGACGATCACCCGGGAGTTGAGCGGCGCCGCGGAAATCACCCCGTCGATCATCCCGGGAACACCGACACACTCGAAGATGATCGGTCGTTTGGGTCCGGCCGCGCCCGCGGCTTCCGCGGCCCGGTAGACGTGCGACCAGGCGGGTAGCTTTCGCAACTTTCCCATCGACGACAGGGCGAGCTCGTAGAGCGCCGGAGCTTTGGTGATCACACCCTTGGCGGTGATCTCCTCGTAGGGCGAATCCACCGCCGGGTCCACGACGACGTCGGCGCCGCAGCGGCGCGCCAGATCACGCCGGGCCGGGGAGAAGTCGCTGGCGATGACGGTCCCAACCCCTGCGGCCTTCAGGTGGGCGATGACCGCCAGTCCGACCGGTCCGCACCCGATGACGACGGCGGTATCCCCCTTCTTGACCTCCGCGCGGCGCACGGCATGCAGTGCGACCGCCATCGGTTCGGTGAGTGCGGCAATGTCCGAGGACAAGCCATTGGGCACCGGGAAGGTCAGGGATGCCTCCACCAGGACGGCCTCGGCGTATCCGCCGGGGGCCAGCGGCGTCAGACCGGTCAGATGCACTCCGCCGTTACTGCGCACCATCGGGAAGGCGACGACTTTCATCCCCTCCTTCAGGCCCTTGGGAGTCTTGGGACCGCGCTCTGCGATCACTCCGCAGAATTCGTGGCCCATCACCGTCGGGGTGTCGCCTCGCATGAAGTCGGGGTACCCGAGCGCGGCCATCACGTCGGTCAGGTCGTCGGCGTGGTCCTTGGCGTGCAGATCCGAACCGCAGATCCCGCAGGCCCGCACCTCCAGGACCAATTGACCCGAGGCCGGCCGCGGGTCGGGCAGGTCGACAACGGTGAGCTTTCCGTGCGAACAACTGACAGCCTTCACGTCCGACGAGTCTAGTCGGCTACCGCCCCTCGAGGATTCGCCGCTTCTCCTCGTTGAATTTCTTTTCCGTCAACGCACCCGAATCTCGCAGCGCCGCAATGGTCTTCAACTGTTCGAGCCGCACCCCTTCATCCGAGGCGGCGCGGTGGCGGCGACTGAACCACCACGCCGCGATGAAGAGATCCACGCTGATCATCGACAGCGCCACGAACAACCACAGCGGACCATCCACCGGACGGCTCTGGCCGAACGCCAGCCGGGGGGCGACGAATCCGCCGACCTTCCCATCGGTGATAACCCGATAGCTGCCCTCGGTGTGAACACGCATGAACCAGACCCGGCGGTGTGTTTCGTCGTTGACCGAGACCGTCGAGCCGAAGTCCTCGGTCACCGTCGGATCGGTGACGCCGGGCGGCGGGGTGATGTCGAAACTCAGTTTCGGCAGCGTCAGGCCCCCGACCCGGTGCTCGCTCACGTGAAAGCTGACGATGACCTCACCGGCCGGCAGGTGGATATCGCCGGAACCAGGGATGGGCAGTTCCCCGTACGAGCCGTACTTCTCGCCAGTGACACCGACGACGGCGGTCGTGATGAGGCCACCGATGGAAACCAACGCCAAAATGCCGAACACGATCATGAGGACCCGGGGGACGCTTCGGCCGGTCATCTGCGAAGTCTGACACGCGCAAAGCCGTGCCGAAGCGACTACGGTGCCAGTGACGGCAGAGGTCTGCGAGGTAAAGAAGGAGGTCACGGTGTCGGAGGAATCGTCGCGCGGGAATGCACTCACCCGCTTTGCGGTGCAGTACTGGGCTCCCATCGCGCTGATGGCATTGGCGGCGGTGTTTATCGGGCAGAACCGGGATCGCCAGCAGATCCACTTCCTGTGGGCCACGGTCGAGTCGCCGATGTGGCTTCTACTGGCGGCCATGCTGGTGATCGGGGTGGCGGTCGGACTGCTGTTGCGGCGGCGACGGCGGTAGCCGCTGTGCGCGAGTCCAGCATCGTGGTGCGCCCCCAACCGATGGAGAGCGCCAGCTACACCGCGTCCTCGCGACTGCAGGCATCAGGATTGGCCTCGGGTATCACCCTTTTCGAGCAAGCCGCTCGCGCTGTCACGATCCCCAGGGCGCCGCAGCCCATCGCCATCGCCGACTACGGTGCGGCCACGGGGTACAACTCGCTACTGCCGATCGGAGCTGCAATCGGCGTACTGCGGGGCCGTACCCGCCCGGACCACGCGATCCTGGTGGCCCACACCGATCTGCCGGGCAACGACTTCACCGCGTTGTTCACCACGATCACCGAAGACCCGGACAGCTACCTGACCAAGGATGGCGCCACCTTCGCCTCCGCGGTGGGCCGGTCGTTCTATCAGCAGATCCTGCCGTCGGAAAGCATCGCCCTGGGGTGGAGTTCCTGGGCCACCCACTGGCTGAGCCGGGTTCCGGCCCCGATCGGCGATCACATCCACATCGCGCACAGCGCGGACCAGGCCGCCCAGCGGGCCTACGCCCGACAGGCCGCGCTCGACTGGAACGACTTCGTGGCATTCCGCGGTCGCGAACTGGCGCCGGGTGGACGACTGGTGGTGCTGACGTTGGCCCTGGATGCAGACGGTCTGCCCGGTTTCGCCGCACTGATGCAAGCGCTGCTGGCAGCGCTGCAACGACTGGTGGAAAACGGCACGCTTCGCGCCGAAGAGCTTGGCCGGATGGTCATTCCGACGGTGGGCCGCACCGAGAAGGACTTCCGGGCGCCGTTCGCCCCGTCGGGACGGTTCGAGGGTCTGTCGGTGGAGCACATCGAATTGTTCGAGGCCGAAGACCTGTTCTGGTCGCGGTATCTGGCTGACGGCAATGCCGCCAAACTCGGTGCGGCGTGGGCGAGATTTGCCCGCGCCGCGATCTTCCCGACGTTGACCACGGCCCTGGACGGCGGCCGGGAGAGTCCGAAAGCGGCTGATTTCAATGATCTCCTGGAGTCCCAGGTCGCCGCCCACCTGGCTGCGGTGCCGCAACGGATGACGGTCCCTCTGGCCACCGTCGTTCTGGTCAAACGTCGAAAGTCAGCCTGATCCCGCGGGATCGGGAACCACGACGACCGTCCGGGGTGTCGCGTCGGCAGCGGGTACCCCGGTTGGGTCGTGACGCAGGGCGAACGCGGTGGCTCCGCCCGCGCCGGCGATCACCATCAGCGCCGCCGCGGCCACGAGTATCGGCCGGCGGTGCCACGGCATCGCGGCCGGGGCGGGCGGCCCCGACTCGCGGACCCGCTCAACCCGGTGCGGGACGAACACAGGCGGATCGGCCTGCGACCAGGCCAGCGGGGGCCGGACTGGGTGCGCAACGGCAGGAACGACGACCGTCTCACTAGCTTGGGTGTCCCAGGAAACGGCAAGCGCCGCACCGGTCGCTGCCGCCAGCACCGGACGATGCGCGGTGACGACGGGTGCCCGCAAGCCCTGTGACAGTGCAGTGGCGATGGCCGGGATCGCCGCGCCGCCGCCCACCGACAACACCGCGGCAAGCTCGATGGGAGCTATCCCATTGTCCCGCAGTAGTTCCTGAACGGCGGAGACTACATTCGCCAGCGAGGCGCGGATCAGTTCCCCCAGTTCGGGACGGGTGAGTCGGACGCCACCGCGCAGACCGGCAGGGTGGCCCGGAATCGTCGTCACGGTCCGCGCCGACAGGCGTTCCTTGGCGGCACGGCACTCCGACCGCAATCGGGACAACGGCGCGATCGCAAAGGTCGCGGTCCCGCCCGGGGCGGATCCAGCCGATTCGAGCACATGCATCAGCAACGCCCGGTCGACCCCGTCCCCGGAGAAGTCGTTGCACAGCAGTGGCTTTCCGATGATGCGGGAGCCGGCGAGGTCGAGCAGTGTGATGGTGGTGACGGCACCGCCGAAGTCACACACCGCTACCGTGCCGCAGTCGGGAAGGTCGCCTCGCATCGCGATCAGCGCAGCCTCGTAATCGGGCAGCAGGGTCAGTTCGACCGCCGGGTCCGACCACGGCAGGACCCGCCGCAGCGCTCGGCGCAGAGCCTCGACCTCCGTAGCCTGCCATCGCCCCGGATAGGCGACCCCAACGGATGTCGGAAACGGCCGTCCCGCAGTCACCGTCCGGGCAAGATCGCGCAAGGTCTCGGCCAGCAGTGTGGCGGCGGGGTATCGCGAGCCGTCGGCGGCGACGATGCCTACCGGGTCGCCGACCCGGTCCACAATGCCGTCGACCGGATGACCGGCACGCATGACCGTCGGCCGCGCGGTGACTGCGTGATCGACCGTGATGGCGGCAAGCGTGGTGGAGCCGACGGACAGTCCGACCGCCGGGGAGTTGGACCGCGAGTTCACGAAGGTCATCTCACCAGCTATTTCGCTACCGGGGAGGCGGGCGTTACCTCAACGGATGGTGCCGCGGCCTGGGATGAGTGGGAGGTCCAGTGCGGTTACCCACCCCGGCGGCAGATCGTTGACGTACGGGACGGCGTTGAGCGCCCGCAACCCGGTGGCAAGACAGCCGGCAGCGGCCGGGTCGCGGCCCGAACCGTCGGTGAAGCGGAAGGCGGTCTCCTGGAAGATGCTCGGCGTTCCCTCGATGTCCACGCGGTAGACGTCGTCCTGATCCCCGGACGGCCAGTCCGGGGCCGCATCATGGCCGATCCGGTTGACGTGCTCGAGTTGGATTCTGGTCTCGCCACGGTAGACGCCGTTGATGGTGAACCGAACCGCCGCCACGTTCCCGGCCGGGATGACACCTTTGGCGGTGCTGCGATCGGTAGGGGTGACCCACTTGTCCCAGGTGGTGGTGATCTCGTCGAGTTCGATCCCGGCGGCGTGGGCGATCATCGGGACGGTGGCGCCCCAGGCGAACACCAGAATGTCGCGGTTCTCCAGCAGGGGCCGGTATTCGGGCTCGCGGCCGATGCCCATCTCGAACTCGTAGTCGCCCTCGTAGTTGGTGTAGTCCAGCAATTCCGAGGCCCGTACCCGGCGTACCTCCGAGCACAGACCCATCAACGTCATCGGGAACAGGTCGTTGGCGAAGCCCGGGTCGATGCCGGTGGTGAAACATGACGCTCCGCCCTGCTCGCACGCCGCGCTGATGGGCTCGATCCAGTTCGGCGGGTTCAGGTGCATCTTGGGCCATACCCACGGTGTCATCGCCGTCGAGCACACGTCGATCCCGGCCCGCAGGAAACGGGTCATCAGTTCGATGTTGGCGTCGGCGTGCGCGGCGGTCGGGCCGTAGTGCACCAGCGCGTCGG
>CAZRFC010000035.1:0-18004 GCA_964598975.1 uncultured Mycobacterium sp.
TCTTCACCGGCCCGGGTTACCAGGAAGATGGTGTAGTCCACACCCAGTGCCACCAGGAACAGGAACGCGAACAGGGGGGTGGTGTTGTCCAGTGCCGGGAAACCGAGCACGTGCACGCTGACCCACCCGCCCAGACCGAGGGCGGCCAGGGTGGACAGCGCCGTGGCGGCCACCAGGATCAGCGGCGCCAAAGCTGCCCGCAGCAGGACGTAGAGCACCGCTAGTACCACGATGAGGATGGCGGGGATGACCACCCAGCGGTCTCGGATCGCGGTCTTGCTGGCATCCAGTGCCTGCGCGTCGGTTCCGCCCACCAGGCTGCTCGGATCGGCGGCGTGCACCGAATCCCGCAGTGCCGCAATCGTGTCGAACGCCTTCTTGGATGCCGGTGCGGCATCGATGACGACCTGCCACTGGGTCAGGCCGGTGTCTGAGACACCGGCCGGATTCACCGATACGACGCCCGGAGTGGCTTGGATCGCCGCGGTCAGCGCCTCGGCCCGGTCGCTGGCGCCGATCACCCGGGTCGGGTCGGTCACCCCACTGGGGAAGTGTGCGGACAGCGTCTTGAATCCGTCGACCGAGTCGGCCTTGACCCGGAACTGGTCGATGAGCGACAGGCCGACCGGGGTGCTCAGCACGCCGGTGGCGAGGATTCCCAGTCCGAGAATCGAGGTCACCGCGACCCGTCCCGCGTGGTCGGCCATCCAGTCGGCTACCCGATGCCATGCACCGGTGGTGGTGATCTCGTTCTGATCGGGCCGTGGGATGAAGGGCCAGAACAGTTTTCGTCCGAACAGGCCAAGTAGCGGAGGCAGGACGAACAAGACGTATACCGCAGCGACCAGCAGTCCGGCGGCGGCCTGCACGCCGAGGCTGCGGGTGGTGGGCGAACTGGCCAGCAGTAGCGACAGCAGCGCGAGCACCACCGTGGCGTTGCTGGCTGCGATGGCGGGCCCGGCGAAGCGCATTGCGGTGAACATCGCCTGCCGGTGGTCGCCGCCGGCGCTTTGTCGCCGGTCGGACGGCTCCGGCTTGCGCAATTCCTCGCGATAGCGCGAAATCAGCAGCAGCGCGTAGTTGGTGCCGGCGCCGAACACCAGGACGCTGGTGATCCCCGAGGTCGAGCCATCCCCGGCGAACCCGGCGGCCTGTGCCACCGCCGAACCGATCAGGGCCGCCACCCGATCTGCGAAGGCGATCACCAGAAGCGGCACCAGCCACAGCACCGGGGAGCGGTAGGTCACGATCAGCAGCAGCGCCACCACCCCGACCGTGACCGCCAGCAGGATGAAATTGGCGCCGGAGAACGAGTTGGCGATATCGGCCCCGAACGCGGGTCCGCCGGTCACGTTGGCCACCATCCCGTCCGGCAGGCCGTCGCGCGCGGCGGTGCGTAGTTCAGTGACTTTGTCCGACAGTGCGAAGCCGGTTAGGTCCGGGCTCAATGGCATCGGAACGAGAGCGGCCTGCCCGTCGGCGGACGGCACCACCGGAAGCGGGGGCGGGCCGGCGGGCGCATCGGCGGCGGCAAGGGCGCGATTGCGGGCCTGCTCGGCGGCGGCCAGGTCCTCCGGCGACAGCGGTGCCCCGCCGGTGCGGCTGAACAGCAGGATCACCGGCGCTTGATCGCCGCCCGGGAACTGCTTGAGCAACTCGGTGACCCGTGCGGATTCCGCGCTGGAGGGAATCACCACCGGTGACTGCTCGGCGGCGCCGTTGTCGCTGACCAGGCCCATCACCGCACCGCCGAGGGCGATCAGGATCAGTGCCAGCACCCAGGACCGCCGGCCTGACACCAACGCGGCGATGCGTTCCCACAGCGGGCGGCGAACCTCGGGTGCGCGGTGCATGATCAGATACTAGCGGTAATTTCATCTACTTAACATTTAATACTTTTAACAGTATGGTGATGCTATGGATGACCGCGCAGCGCTGGAGTCGGCGGTGGTAGGTGACATCCAGGCGCTCTCGGCGGAGTCCGATCGGATCGGACGGGTCTTCTCGGGGACTCATGATTTGTCTGCCAACGACTTCCGCGCACTGCTGCACGTGATGGTTGCAGAGCAGGCCGGCTCACCGCTCAGCGCAGGCGAACTGCGCGACCTGATGGGCATGTCCGGTGCGGCCATCACCTATCTGGTTGAGCGCATGATCGCCTCGGGTCACCTGAGGCGCGAGTCGGACCCCGGGGACCGGCGGAAGGTCATCCTCAGATACGCCGAGCATGGCGTGAGGGTCGCCCGCCAGTTCTTCTCGCCCTTGGCCGAGCATGCGCACCGGACGATGGGGGGTCTGCCCGATCACGATCTGCGCGCCGCCCACCGGGTGCTCGACGCGATGCTTGACGCGATGCGGAGCTTTCGGTCCGACCTGGAACCGCCCCGGGGATAGGTTTTAGCGCGTGCTGGACACCCTGGCCGTGGCCAATTACCGGTCACTGCGGCAGTTGGTCGTCCCGTTGCGCCGGTGCACGGTGGTGACCGGGCCGAACGGCAGCGGTAAGTCCAGCCTGTACCGGTCGGTTCGGCTGCTGGCCGAGATGGCGCGCAACGGGGCGGTCAACGCGCTGGCCCGCGAGGGCGGCCTCGCCTCGACGATGTGGGCCGGTCCCGGGCGCACGGGTCCGGTGAGCCTCAAACTCGGGTTCGCCGGAGACGAGTTCGGCTACGCCGTCGACCTCGGATTGCCGCAGGAGGGCAACACCGCATTCGGGCTGGATCCGGAGATCAAATCCGAGGCGGTGTGGGCGGGGCCGCTGCTGCGACCGGCGGCCCTGGTCGCCGAACGTTCCGGCCGGCTGGCCCGGGTCCGCGACGACGACGGACAGTGGCGGACCGCCTCGTCGTCGCTTCGGTCCTACGACAGCATGGTCAGCGAGGTCGCCGACCCGCGAGATGCACCCGAGTTGATAGCGCTGCGGGAACGGATGCGGTCCTGGCGGTTCTACGACCACCTTCGCACCGACGGCGCCGCACCCGCCCGTCAGCCTGGAATCGGCACCCGCACAATGGTTTTGAGTCACGAAGGTGCAGACCTGGCGGCGGCCTGGCAGACCATCGTCGAGATCGGGGATCCCGCCGCGCTGCAGCAGTCCGTCCAAGCGGCCTTCCCGGGTACCCGCGTCGAGATCGGCGTCACCGACGGCCGGTTCGAACTCAGGCTGCGACAACCCGGGATGCTGCGGCCGCTGGGCACGTCCGAACTGTCCGACGGCACGTTGCGCTACCTGCTGTGGGTGGCGGCGCTGCTGTCGCCCCGGCCGGCGGAACTGACGGTGCTCAACGAGCCGGAGTCCAGCCTGCACCCGGAACTGCTGCCCGCGCTGGCCGCGTTGATCGTGCGGGCCGCGGAAGCCACCCAGGTCCTCGTCGTCACCCACTCCGCGCCGCTGGTGGCCGCGCTTCGCGAAACCGGCGACCCGGCGCTGCTGGCGCTGGCCAAGAAAGAGGGGGAGACCGTCGTGGAGGGGCAAGGCCTGTTGGACCAGCCCCCGTGGCGGTGGCCGGACCGGGGATAGTCACACGTTCGGCCCGCCTATTCTGGGCAGCTATGACTGATCCCGAAGGCGATCGTCCCACCATGATGCCGATCCTCACCGCGCTGGCAGTGGTGGGCGTCGCGCTGATCGCCGTCTTCGCGCTGCGACTGATCCGAGGTGGCGACACCGTGCCCGACAGCGCCGCGGTGGGCGAGGCGGTGGTCGGCCAGAATGACGCGCTCCAGCGCGGCAATTACGTCGACTTCAAGTCCTTCACCTGCGCCACCCAACAGGGCATCGAGGGCCAGGTGCTCGCCGACCAGCGCCAGTCCGTCTCCACCAAGGGCGCCCGTTACGTCGACGACGTCAAGGACGTCATCGTCACCGGCGACTCGGCCACCGCGACGGTGGTCTACCACTTCGAGAAGGCGGAAGACGACAAGGTCAGTTCCCCGATGACCTTCGTGCGGGAGAACGGCACCTGGAAGGTGTGCTCGCCCGGGCCCAAGTAGCGGGGCTGCCCGGCGACCGGTGTGAGCCGGTGAGCTTCCGGCTGTGGGAGACTCACGAACGTGAGCTACGCCGGAGACATCACCCCGCAGGAGAGCTGGCAACTGCTGGCCGATAACCCCGACTCGGTGCTGGTCGACGTGCGCACCGATGCAGAGTGGAAATGGGTTGGCGTACCCGACCTGTCCAGCCTGGGTCGGGACGTCGTGTTCGTGCAGTGGAACACCGCGAGCGGTCGCAACGAGAACTTCGTCGCCGATCTGATCGCCGCGGGCGTCACCCCGGGCGAGCGCCCGGTGATCTTCCTGTGCCGGTCGGGAAACCGGTCCATCCCGGCCGCCGAGGCGGCCACCGCCGCCGGAATCGCGCCGTCCTACAACATGCTGGAGGGTTTCGAGGGGCAACTCGACGAGCACGGCCACCGCGGCGGAACCGGTTGGCGGTCAGACGGTCTGCCCTGGAAACAGTCATGAGCGGCGGCCCTGACAACGGCACCGAAAACGGCCAGGTTCCTTCGGTTCGGATTCCGGCTGCGCTGCCCGACGGAGTCAGCCAGGCCACCATCGGGGTTCGCGGCGGTCTGCTGCGGTCCGGATTCGATGAGACCGCCGAAGCGATCTTCATGAACTCCGGCTACGTCTACGGGTCGGCGGAGCAGGCCGAGAAGGCTTTCACCGGCGAGATCGACCGGTACGTCTACTCCCGATACGGCAATCCCACCATCTCGATGTTCGAGGAACGGTTGCGTCTGATCGAGGGCGCCGAGGCGGCCTTCGCCACCGCCTCGGGTATGGCCGCGGTCTTCACCGGTCTGGGGGCCCTGTTGGCGGCGGGCGATCGCCTGGTGGCCGCCCGCAGCCTGTTCGGCTCCTGTTTCGTGGTGTGCAACGAGATCCTCCCCCGTTGGGGTGTCGAGACGGTTTTCGTCGACGGTGAGGACCTCGACCAGTGGGAAGAAGCGCTGAGCAAGCCCACCAAGGCGGTTTTCTTCGAAACCCCTTCCAACCCGATGCAAACCCTGGTCGATATCGCCGCCGTCTCGGAGATGGCGCACGCCGCCGGAGCAAAAGTGGCTCTGGACAACATCTTCGCCACCCCACTGCTGCAGCAGGGCCTGCCACTGGGCGTCGACGTGGTGATCTATTCGGGGACCAAGCACATCGACGGTCAGGGCCGGGTGCTCGGCGGGGCGATCCTCGGCGACAAGGAGTACATCGAAGGACCCGTCCAGACCCTGATGCGCCACACCGGTCCGGCATTGAGCCCGTTCAATGCCTGGGTGCTGCTCAAAGGCCTTGAGACACTGTCGGTTCGGGTCAACTACAGCAATGCCTCCGCGCAGCGGGTCGCCGAGTTCCTCGAGGCGCACCCGGCAGTTCGCTGGGTGCGTTACCCGTTCCTTGCCTCGCACCCGCAGCACGACCTGGCGAAGCGCCAGATGAGCGGCGGCGGAACCGTCATCACCTTCGAGTTGGAGGCCCCCGACGGCAAGGGCAAGCAGCGTGCGTTCGAGGTGCTCAACAAACTGTCGATCATCGACATCTCGAACAACCTCGGCGACGCCAAGACGCTGATCACCCACCCGGCCACCACCACTCACCGCGCGATGGGTCCGGAGGGTCGGGCCGCCATCGGGTTGGGCGATGGCGTGGTGCGCATCTCGGTCGGCCTGGAGGGGACCGAGGACCTCATCGCCGACCTGGATCGTGCGCTGAGCTGATATGTCGCGCAAGTCGCAGGCCAAGCAGGCCCGCCGCAGGAAGCGTCAGGCCGCCCGCGACGCGAGTTGGATTCCCGAGCCGGTGTTCGAGGAGTTGGTGGGCGCCGACGACACCGCCGACGCCATCGGCGAGGCGATAGCCCAGATCGACGAATGGCTCAGTTCCCGCGGATGGGGGCTGGACAACGACAGCGCCGACAACCTGGTGAGTTGGTTCTATCCCCCGTCGGCCGTCGAGTCCGACGACGAGGAGCGCGAGCCGGTCACTCGGATGTGGATCACCGTCGTCGAGAACGACGAGGAAGTGGTGCTGGAATTCGGTGCCGCTGTGGTGGGCGCCGGCGCTGACGACGACACCTACGTGTTGGACCCTGAGACCCTGGCCGAGGACATCGCGGTGCTGGAGGCCTATCGGCCTGGTCTGCCCCGCCCGGAGTTGGGTTGACACTACGTTTCGTCGAGGTGCGTCAGGACGACGAATTGGCGCAGCCCCTCATCGCCGAACTCGCCGTCGAGTACGCGACCCGTTACCACGGGACCGAGGAGCGGGTCTTGCGTTGGCTACGCGGATATCCGGCCGAGGAGTTCGCCCCGCCACACGGCGGGATGCTGATCGGTTTGGTGGACGGCCGGCCGGTCACCGGCGGGGCCTTCCGTCGTTTCGGGATCGTCGACGGCTCCGAAACCGCTGAGCTGAAACGGATTTGGACCGACCGAAGGTTCCGCCGACGCGGCTATGCCCGGATGCTGCTAGTGGAGTTGGAGGCCCGCATCGTCGCCCTGGGATACCGCCGGGTCTACCTGACCACCGGTGACCGCCAACCCGAGGCAGAGGCGCTCTACACCGCCGCCGGCTACACCCGGCTGGCCGAGCCGCTGCCCGCGGACAACGAGGTCTACCCGGTGGCGTTCGACAAGTTCCTGCGAGGCTGAATCCTCGGCGGCCCCGCCCCAGGTTTCGCCGCCCCCGGTTCAGTCTCGCGACGGGACTGGCCGCTCCGGCTATTCGGACGCGTTCACGACGCCGGTGGCTGACTGGGCGCGCTGCTCGTAGGCGGCCCGGGCCTTGGAGTCGAAGTCCAGGAAGACCCGGCTGGTGCCCATCCTGTCGCCCAGCCAGCGTCGCCCCCGGGCGGGCAGGAAAGCTGTCGCGGCGGCGATGAAGCGGTACGGCGCGGGGATGGCCACCGCCGACTTGGGCTTGTCCAGCGTCCGCACCACAGCCGCTGCGATGTCCTCGGGCTCAACGGGTTTGGTCATTCCGCCGGTCGCCGTTCCGGTGATCAGCTCGGTGTTGGTGAACGTCGGCATCACGCAACTGACCTGCACACCCTGCGGGGCGAATTCGTCGGACAGCGCGGCGGTGAGCCCCACGACGGCGAACTTCGACCCGCAGTACACCGCCAGCCCCGGTGTGGGCAGCATTCCGGCCAGCGAGGCGATGTTGATGACGTGGCCGTCGCGGCGGGCGACCATTTCGGGCAGCACCAGTCGGCAGCCGTTGATCACCCCGTAGAGGTTCACCTCGATGGTGGACCGGATCGCCTGGTCGGTGTTGTCCAGAAACGGCCCGATCGGCATGACACCGGCGTTGTTGATCAGGACGTCGATGCGCCCGCCGCCGTCCGCGCGGGCCTTGTCGAGGAAGGTGGCGAAGGACTCGGCGTCGGTGACGTCGAGGGGATAGCCGGACACCGGACCGAGGTTGCTGAGTTTGGCGACCGCAGACTCCCCGAGTGCGACGTCCCGGTCGCCGATGACGACCCGTGCACCCCGCTTCACCAGCGCGGTGGCGGTAGCGAAACCGATCCCGCGGGCCGCACCGGTGATGGCGATCGTCTTTCCCCTGATGTTGTCCACGGAGCGAACTCTAAGCGGTGACTCGGCGGACCACTTCACCGATCGGCCCGGTCCACACCTCGCCGTGCCCGGGAATCAGAATGTCGGTGCCGGCCCCGGCCAGAACATCCAGGCTGCGCCGGCCGTCCTGATCGCTGTGACTGAACGGCACCGGCAGCAACTGAGGGCCGCGCTGCGGCAGCAGCGGATGCCCGGTCACCAGGGCGTCACCGGCCACCAGCGCGCCATCGACGACGTAGGAGCAGTGTCCGGACGTGTGGCCGGGCGTCGGGATCGCCACCGGGCGGCCAGGCAGACCGGCGGCCACCTCGGCGGTGAACGGGCGCACCGTCGGGATGCCCTCACGCACCAGGCCGCCCTCGAGCGCAACCTGCGCCGACCAGGCCAGCCACCGGGGCCGCCAGGCGTGGGCGAGGACGGCCGCCGGCGAGGCCTGCTCCAGGTAGTCGCGTCGGGCATGGCCGACTTCAGCGCTGTGACAGAGCACCGGGGTGCCGTGCGTCTTGGCGAACCAGATCGCGGTGCCGAGGTGGTCGATGTGGGCGTGGGTGAGCAGGATCGCGGCTAAGTCGCCGGGACCGAACCCCAGTTGCGCCAGCGAGGCCAGCACCTTGTCGCGCTGTCCGGGAAAGCCCGCGTCGATCAGCATCACCCCGGCGTCGTCGGCGACCACCGTCCAGTTCACCAGCGCTGTCCGAGCCAGATGTACCCGATCGGTGACGGCCGTCAACGTCAGCCCCATGCCCGCAGAGTAGTGCTGTAGAACTTGAGGAATGGCGGAATTGAAACTGGGATACAAGGCGTCGGCCGAGCAGTTCGGGCCCCGCGAGTTGGTCGAACTCGGTGTGCTCGCCGAGCAGCACGGCATGGAGAGCGTGTGGGTCAGCGACCACTTCAACCCGTGGCGGCACGAGGGCGGCCACTCCCCGTTCGCACTGTCGTGGATGACCGCGGTCGGCGAGCGAACCAGGAGCATCGTCCTCGGCACGTCGGTGCTCACCCCGACCTACCGCTACAACCCGGCGGTCATCGCCCAGGCGTTCGCCACCATGGGGTGCCTGTACCCGGGCCGGGTGGTTCTCGGGGTGGGCACCGGCGAGGCGCTCAACGAGATCGCCACCGGGGCGATCGTCGAGTGGCCGGAATTCAAGGAGCGTTTCGCCCGACTGCGCGAGTCGGTGAAGCTGATGCGTGAGTTGTGGTGGGGGGAGCGGGTCGACTTCGACGGCGAGTACTACCACCTCAAGGGGGCGTCGATCTACGACGTGCCCGACGGTGGGGTGCCGGTGTACATCGGCGCCGGCGGGCCGGTGGTGGCCAAGTACGCCGGACGGGCCGGCGACGGATTCATCTGCACCTCCGGCAAGGGCGAGGAGCTATACACCGAGAAGCTGCTGCCGGCCGTCGCCGAGGGCGCCGCCGCAGCCGGGCGCGACGTCGACTCCGTCGACAAGCTGATCGAGATCAAGATTTCCTACGACACAGACCCGGAGGCCGCGCTGAACAACTGCCGTTTCTGGGCGCCGCTGTCGCTGACCCCGGAGCAGAAGCACAGCGTGTCCGACCCGATGGAGATGGAGCGACTCGCCGACGAGTTGCCCATCGAGCAGGTGGCCCGCCGCTGGATCGTCTCCTCGGACCCCGACGAGGCGGTGGAGATGGTCGCCGCCTACGTGGGCTACGGACTGAACCATCTGGTCTTCCACGCGCCAGGCCACGACCAGCGGCGATTCCTCGAACTGTTCGAGAGAGACCTGCTGCCGCGGTTGCGCAAACTGGGCTAATCCGCGGACCCACCCACCCCGACTAAGGGATGCTGTCGTCGTGACAGACGCCATTTCCAGAGGTCCCACCTCGATCTACGTCGCCTCGCCAGAAGGTGAAACGGGTAAATCCACCATCGCGCTGGGCATCCTCAACCGGCTGTCCTCGGTGGTGCCCAAGGTCGGGGTGTTCCGGCCCATCACCCGGCGCGAGGAACGGGATTACATCCTGGAACTCCTGTTGTCCCAGAGCGCCGCCGGTCTGACCTACGAGGAGTGCGTCGGGGTCACCTACCAGCGGCTGCACGAGGACACCGATGGGGCCATCGCCGACATCGTCGACCGCTACCACGCGGTGGCCTCGCGCTGCGACGCCGTGGTGATCGTGGGTTCGGACTACACCGACGTCGCCACCCCCACCGAACTGGCGGTCAACGCCCGTATCGCGGTCAACCTGGGCGCGCCGGTGGTGCTGTCGGTCCGGGCCTTCGACCGCACCCCCGAGGAGATCGCGCAGGCGATCGAGTTGTGCATCGTGGAACTCGCCGCCCAGCATGCCCACACCGCTGCCGTGGTGGCCAACCGCTGCGACCCCCGTCAGATGGAGGCGGTTGCCGAGGCGTGCACGGATCTCGGCGCCGCGGTGTAGGTCATCCCCGAGGAGCCACTGCTGGTCGCGCCGACCGTCGGGGAACTGCTTGAGGCGGTTGACGGGACACTGGTGCACGGTGACGCCTCGCTCCTGGGCCGGGAAGTGCGCCACGTGATGGTGGCCGGTATGACCGCCGAACATGTGCTGGAGCGGCTGCAGGAGGCGTCCGCCGTGATCACCCCGGGGGACCGCTCCGATGTGGTGCTCGCGGTCGCCAGCGCCCATGCGGCCGAGGGCTTTCCGTCGATTTCGACCATCATCCTCAATGGCGGGCTGCCGCTGCACCGGGAGATCGGGCGTCTGGTGACCGGTGTGGGCCTCCGGCTTCCCATCGTGGCCACCGAGTTGGGCACCTTCGCGACGGCCAGTGCGGTGGCCAACACCCGGGGCCGGGTGACGGCCAACTCGGCGA
This sequence comes from uncultured Mycobacterium sp., assembly GCA_964598975.1. Classification (GTDB taxonomy): domain Bacteria; phylum Actinomycetota; class Actinomycetes; order Mycobacteriales; family Mycobacteriaceae; genus Mycobacterium. The sequence continues at coordinate 10,399 of CAZRFC010000035.1, forward strand.
GCAAGATTGACACGGCCCTGCAATTGATGGACCGCCATGTCGACATCGGCGACATGCTGGAGCGGCTGGCGATACCGATTCCCTCGGTCACCACGCCGCAGATGTTCGCCTACCAGTTGATGGAGCGGGCCAGGAGCGACAGAAAGCGGATCGTGCTGCCCGAGGGCGACGACGACCGCATCCTGCAGGCGGCCGGCCGGTTGCTACGCCGCGACATCGCCGAATTGACCATCCTCGGGGACGAGGTGCAGGTACGCGCCCGGGCGTCCGAATTGGGTGTCGACCTGACCGCCGCGACGGTGATCAATCCACGCACCAGCGACCTGAGGGAGAAGTTCGCCGAGCAGTATGCCGAGATCCGGAAGAAGAAGGGCGTCACCATCGAGCAGGCCCGCGATGTCGTCGAGGACGTCTCCTACTTCGGAACGATGTTGGTGCACAACGACATCGTCGACGGCATGGTCTCCGGGGCGGCACACACCACAGCCCACACCGTGCGCCCGGCGTTCGAGATCATCAAGACCCAGCCCGGGGTGTCCACGGTGTCGAGCATCTTCCTGATGTGCCTGTCCGACCGGGTATTGGCCTACGGCGACTGCGCTATCGTGCCCGACCCGACTTCCGAGGAACTTGCCGATATCGCCATCAGCTCCGCTCGCACCGCCGCTCAGTTCGGCATCGACCCGCGGGTGGCCATGCTGTCCTACTCCACCGGCGAATCCGGCAGCGGTGCCGGCGTCGACAAGGTCAGGGCGGCAACGGAATTGGTTCGTCAACGCGAACCCAACCTGCTGGTGGAGGGCCCGATCCAATACGACGCCGCGGTGGAACCGTCCGTCGCGGCCGCCAAGATGCCGGACTCCCCGGTCGCCGGGCGGGCCACCGTCCTGATCTTCCCGGACCTCAACACCGGCAACAACACCTACAAGGCGGTGCAGCGCAGTGCCGGCGCCATCGCGATCGGGCCGGTGCTGCAAGGGCTGAACAAACCGGTCAACGACCTTTCCAGAGGAGCGCTCGTGGAGGACATCGTCTACACCGTCGCCATCACCGCCATCCAGGCGCAATGATGTCGGACAGGGAGATGGCCGCCACAGTCCTGGTCCTCAACTCCGGGTCCTCATCGCTGAAATACCAATTGGTCGAGCCGGAATCCGGAACCTCGGTCTTCGACGGCATCGTCGAGCGGATCGGCGAGGAGACGTCCAAGGCCAAACTGCGCCTCGGTGAAACCAAGATCGAACGGGAGGGTCGGGTCGCCGATCACGAGGGGGCGCTGCGACTGGCCTTCGACCTGGTCGCCGAGGCGGGCAAGGACCTCGACAGCCTCGGTCTGGTGGCAGTCGGTCACCGGGTGGTGCACGGCGGTCCGAACCTTTATCGGCCGACCATCGTCGACGACGAACTCGTCGCCCAGTTGCAGGAATTGGCGCCCCTTGCGCCACTGCACAACCCGCCCGCGGTGCTGGGCATCGAAGTGGCCCGCAAGGTCTTGCCGGATCTGCCGCACGTCGCGGTGTTCGATACCGCCTTCTTCCACGACCTGCCGCCCGCGTCGGCGAACTACGCCATCGATGCCGAGGTCGCCGCACAGTGGCGTATCCGGCGTTACGGATTCCACGGCACGTCTCACGAGTTCGTCAGCAGGCAGGCCGCAGAGTTCCTGGCTGCCCCGGTGGAATCGCTGAACCAGATCGTCCTGCACCTGGGCAACGGGGCGTCGGCCTCGGCAATCGCCGCCGGCCGTCCCATCGACACCTCGATGGGGTTGACGCCGATGGAAGGCCTGGTGATGGGCACCCGCGCCGGTGACATCGACGCCGGGGTGATCAGCTACCTGTGGCGCACCGCCGACATGGGCGTCGACGAGATCGAGACCATGCTCAACCGGCGCTCCGGGCTGTTGGGCCTCAGCGGCGACGTCGACATGCGGGCCATCGACCAGCGGATCAAGGCCGGCGACGAGACCGCCAAGGTGGCCTACGAGGTCTACATCCACCGGCTGCGCAAGTACATCGGCGCCTACCTCGCGCTACTCGGACACGTCGACGTGATCACCTTCACCGCCGGGGTGGGGGAGAACCAATCCTCGGTCCGCCGCGACGCGCTGAGCGGTTTGAGTCGGCTCGGAATCGAACTCGACGAGCATCTCAACGACAGCCCGTCGCGGGCAGCGCGGCGGATCTCGGCGGACAAGTCGCCCACCACGGTTCTGGTGATCCCCACCGACGAGGAGTTGGCCATCGCCCGGGCTTCCGTGACGGTGATCTAGCATCCACTGTGCGTTCAGGGCGGCCGAAACGCCCCGCTGAGGGCCCTCAGCGCACAGTGGAGCGGGCGAAGGCGTCGCGAACTCGTCGAATGATGTCGGCCGGCCGGTCTTCGGCCACGATCGTGATGATGATCCACCCCATGCGCTCCAACAGCTCGCGTCTGCGGATGTCTTTGACGTACTGGTACCGATCCGTGCGGTGGTGATCCCCGTCGTACGCGGGTGGATCTACGCCGTAACTGGTGGCGGTTGATGCCCTCGGCGCGGGCCTCGGTTCCGACAAACGGTTCATCAGACACGGGCCGCAGCGTGGCAGTTCGGGTTGTCCTCTGGTACTCACTGTGCGTTCAGGGTGGGGATAAAGCGTTGTGGGGGCCCTGAGTGCACAGTCAGCTGCGCGGGGAGCGCTAGAACGTCGTCATCGGCCGGACTTCGTTGGCGAGATCGACCAGCGCGTAGCGGTGCGGCTGGCTGGTCGCCACCCGCGCCAGGCTTCGCAGCGAGGCCTCGACGCCGAGTCGCAGCCCGTGGTCGGTGAACGGGAATCCGAGAATCGGCGTCGGGCTGGCGGTGTTGTCGGCGATCCAGTCCATCGCGGTGCCCAGCACCAGCGCGCGGATCTGCAGCACCCGGGGCTCGCTGTCCGGTAGTGCCTCGACGCGACGCGCGGCGTCCCGGATTTGTTCTTCGCTGAGTTCGTGCGCGGACCGTCCGGACAGCAGAGTCACCGCGCTCGTCAGCCGAGCGGTGGTGAAATGCCTTGAGCCGATGGGCACTTCGTCGAGAGTCTTCACCGCGGCTTCACGATCACCTTCGACCGATTGCGCCCGGGCGAGCCCAAAGCCGGCCGAGATGATGTTGTTGTCGGTGTGCCAGACCGTTTCGTAGAACGGGCGCTCATCGGAGGTGCCGGCTAGCTCGGCGGTTGCCGCCAGGGCAAGCTTGGGGGCCAGTTCGCCGGGAAAGGTGTCAAGTACCTCGCCGAAATGTTTTGTCGCCGAGACGTAATCGCGGGTGAGCAATTCCGAAACCGCTTTGAACCACACCAGCCGCCATCGCCAGCCCACCCGGCCGGCAAGGTCTTCGAGCTTGCGGTTCGCCTTCGCGACATCGCCGAGGTCGAGCAGCGCGCGCACCTCCATGAGCGGAAGCTCGACCGACTCGGCGAGGTCCACTCCCTCGGAGTCCAGGCTGTCGTGTCTGGCGGCCCGCAACGAGTCCAGAGTCTGAACCGGTTGCGAGAGGACCGTCGCCGACAAGACGGTCGCTGCCACATCGGTGGGATCGACCAGCGGAACCGGCAGTGCCATCACGATTTCCGGCGCGGTCAGCTTCTCGGCGTGCACCAGTCCATCCAGATACACATCGGTGTGGGCGACCAGCAGTTCCACTCCGAACGTCGACCGGGTGCGGGTGAACACCGTCGACAGGCCCGGTCGCGGGGTGCCGGTGTCCGCGGCGACCACCTCGCGCAGCACACCGAGCAACTGCGAGCTCATCTCCTCGGCGCTGGCGAAGCGGCGACGCGGGTCGGGGTCGATGGCCCGGCGCAGCAATCGGCCGAACGAGTCGTACTTCGCCAGCGCCGGGTCGTCCTGCGGCAGCCCGTCGACGTAGCGGCCGTTACGGGTGCGCAGTTTCAACGTGAGTGCCGCCAGGGTGCGGCCGACGGTGTAGATGTCGCTTGCCACGGTCGGTCCGGTTCGGACGATCTCCGGCGCCTGGTAGCCGGGAGTGCCGTACAGGTATCCGAAGGAGTTGATCGGCGAGACCGCACCGAGATCGATCAGCTTCAGCTGCTCCTCGGTGACCATGATGTTCTCGGGCTTGAGGTCGTTGTAGCACAGGCCGATCGAATGCAGATAGCCCAGCGCGGGCAGGATTTCGAGCATGTAGGCGATGGCCTCGGCCACCGGAAGCTTCTCGCTCGCCGGGAGTTTGAGTGACTTACCGCCGACGTACTCCATGACGATGTAGCCGACCGGCTCACCGCGGGAGTCCGGGTGCTCGACGAAGTTGAAGATCTTCACGATCGACGGATGGGCCACCTCCGCCAGGAACTGACGCTCCGCCATGGCGATGGCTTGCGCCTCGGCGTCGCCGGAGTGCACCAGTCCCTTCAGCACCACCGGCCGCTCGTTGACGTTGTGGTCGACCGCCAGGTAGACCCAGCCCAGTCCGCCATGGGCGACGCATCCCTTGATCTCGTACTGGTCTGCCACCATGTCGCCGGGATTCAGCTGCGGCAGGAAGGAGTACGCGCTGCCGCAGTGCGGGCACACACCCTCGGACTCCGCGGGCTGCTCGTCGGTCCCTCGGCCTACCGGGCGTCCGCAGTTCCAGCAGAACCGCTTGGATTCCGCCACAACGGGATTGACCATCAGGGCCGTTAACGGGTCGATCTCCGGAACCCGTGGTATCTCCACCAGTCCGCCACCGAGGCGCCTGGTCGGCGAGACCGTCCGGGCGACGGTCGACTCCTCGACTTCGATCGGCTCGCTTCGTGCCGATTCCTCGTCGTCGTCATCGAAGTTCGGCCGGAACACCGCCTGGGTGGACATCGCCCGCATCGTCCACGTCGAGTCCATGCCCAGCTCCGACCGGTCGGCGGGCTGGGTGCCGACGTCGAGGTCGTGCTGTTCGGTGCTCATCAGTCCAGATACCTCGGGGCCGGTGGTGACGGTGCAGGGCCGAGCACGGTAAGCCACTTGCGGTACAGGGTGTTCCAGGTGCCGTCGGTCCGGATCCGTTCCAGTGTGCCGTTGACGAACCGGACCAGACTGGTGTTGGCCAGGTTGATACCGATGCCGTAGGGCTCCTCGGCCATGGTCGGCCCGACGATGTGCAGGTAGGGGTCCTGGGCTACCAGGCCCGCGAGGATGGCGTCGTCGGTGCTGACCGCGTCGACCTCCCGCTGCTGCAGTGCCACCAGGCAGTCGGCCCAACTCACGACCGTGACGATTCGGGCCGGCGGGTCGATCTCCTGCACCCGGCGAAGGGACGTCGTTCCGCTCGCCACGCACACCCGCTTTCCGGAAAGGTCGGAGGGCTCGGCGATCTCGGACTCCCGGGGCGCCAGAATGCGTTGCGCGGCGAGGAAGTATGCCGTCGAGAAGTTCACCTGCTTGCGTCGTTCGCAGGTCATGGTCATGGTCTTGACGACGATGTCGACGGTGTTGTTCTGCAGCGCGGAGATCCGGTCCGCCGAGGACAGGATTCGGTACTCCACCGCTGCGGGATTGCCGAAGATGTCGCGGGCCACCTCCCCGGCGATATCCACGTCGAAGCCGGTGATCTGCCCGGATACCGGATCCCGGAAGGAGAACAGGTTGCTGCCCACATCCAGGCCGACCAACAGACGCTTGCGTTCCCGGATAGCCGCAACCGCGGCGTCGGCCTCGGCCTCGGTGGCAAAGGGCCGCAGACTGGCGGTGCGGTCGCAGGTGTCCTTGCCGCGGTCCGGCGGCAGGGCGGCCTGCTGGGGCAGTTCGGTCATGCCGGCCGGAGTCGGTGGAGCCAGGGTCGGATCCGGGGGGGAGGGGACATCGGCGGGCTGTCCGCACGCGGCCAAGGTCGCGGTCAGGAGGGTCCCGGCGAGGACCTTCCTGACCGTCGCCCGGGCGCGAGTGCTCACTGGTGCACCATCCTCATCACCGGTATTCGCTCATTCTCGGCCACAATCCCAGCGCTACGGCCAACGCCGCGCCCACCGACAGCACCGCGCCGCCGACCGTGGTCCCCGACAGCACCCGCCGGGCCGAGAGGATGTCGGAACGCAATTGCTTTCGGCTTTCCTGGATCCCTTGCGACAGTGCGTCATTGAGCTTGTCGAAGGCGGGAGTGGAGTCGTCTTCCCCGGTTCCCAGGGCGACCTGGGTAGCGGCCTGGTAGTTGCCGACGCTGATGTAGTCGTTGATCCGGATGTCGGCCTGCCGCCACCGCTCCAGCAACTGGTCGGCCTGGGCGAGTCCGGTCTTGTCCACCGTGTCCTCGCGGCCCAGGTAGTCGCGCAACTGTTGGCGCATCGCGTCGACGCGCTGATAGTAGGACCGTTTGCGGAGGTCCTCGTCGCCGCGGCGGATCAGCGACAGGGTTTCGTCGGCCCGGGCCTGCTGGGCGGTGATGGCCATATTGGTCACCGTCCGCAGCGAGTCCGCCGCGGTGTTCTTGGCGGACCGGCTGCCGGTGGTTGAGATGGCCAGTGCGGTGCCGACCCACACGATCATCACCCCGATCGCCAGGCCCCCGGCGACCAGCCCGATATTGACCCGTCGTTTGGTCCGCTTCGCCAGCCAGCGATGCGCGAACAGACCGAAGCCGAGCGTGGCCGCCACCACGAGGATCACCGGGGCCGGAATCGAAGCCGAGGCGGTGGTTTCGGCGTCCACCTGGGCCGAGGTCGCCTCATAGAGACGTTGGGCGTCCGGCAGGATCTTGTCCTGCATCAACGCCGATGCCTCCGAGAGGTACGACGACCCGACCGGGTTGCCCATCCGGTTGTTGGTGCGGGCGATCTCGATCAGCCCGGTGTAGACCGCCAACTGGGCGTTGATCCTGCCCAGGAGTTCCACCAGTGGCGGGTCGGTCAAGCCACTGGATGACCGGGTGACCGCCACGGCGGCCTCGATGATCGCCTGTTCGTAGCGCTGCCGCACCGCCCGCGGTTCGGCGCCGGCGATGAAGGCGGTAGCCGCCGCGGCGTCGGCGACGGACAGCGTCGTGTAGAGCTGGCCGGCCGCGAAGGACAGCGGCTCGGTGTGCTCGAGCACCGTGTCCAGCTGGTTCTGCCGCTCGTTGATCGTGGTGGAGATGGCGAAGGCACTGAGGATTCCGAGCATGGCAAGGATGACGCCGATGGTGAGAATCCGCCCCGGCGTGGTGTTGATGAACCACCATCGCGGATGGGCGGGATCTGTCGGCGTCCGTTGAGCCAACGGCTCTGTCGACGGATGCGCCAGCTCGACGGTCACCTCAAGCGAACCTCGCTCTCGTTCCGCCGCCAGTCTCCAGGGGTGCCTGAATTCTCTATGAGTAAAGCTTAAGAGAAAGCGCAACGTCTGGCTTGTCGTTCAGTCGGACCCGTGTCGGCGTGGCGCGCCTATCCTGAAATCCGTGCGAGGCGATGGCGACGGCTGGGTGTTCGCGGAGTCCGGCACCCGGCACTGGGGTGTGCACGGCGCGGCGGGTCTGTTGTTGCGGGCCCCCTGGCATGACGGCACCCCGGCGGTGCTACTTCAGCACCGGGCGGTCTGGAGCCACCAGGGGGGTACCTGGGCGCTGCCGGGCGGGGCGCTGGACAGCGACGAGGACCCCGAGGCCGCCGCGAAGCGGGAG
>CAZRFC010000036.1:0-17859 GCA_964598975.1 uncultured Mycobacterium sp.
CCTTGGAATGCCCGCAACGGCACTTCGTGTACCCGAAGACCCCCACTGCTTTCTCCCCTTTTCCCAGCTTGGACATGGTTTGGGACCCTAGTGTCTTGCACTGACAGGCCCAGACGGCTCCAAGGGGAATCGAGTCACCTCCGGGGAATACGTCGCCCGGCCGGGATAAAGTCCGGACAAGTTACTGGACACAGGTGGGGGACGCAGGTCTTCATGCGGATGCCACGACTTTTGCAAGGAGAGATACCGTGACGGCCGCGGAGTCATCCGATCTTGAAACCTGGCAGGCATTCACCCGTCCGACGTTGGCAGTCCTGTCCGATGGCAACACATGGCGGACGGCCGAGCTTTTCACCGCGATCGCCGATGAGGCCAACCTCTCCGAAGCCCAGCGGGCCGAGACACTGAATTCCGGCCAGCCTCGTGCGTTTAACCGCATGGGGTGGGCGCTATCGGCTCTAACTCGAGCCGGCGCGGTCAGGAAGGTTCGAAACGGCTACTCGGTGATCACCGACGTTGGACGCTCGCTGCTCGCTGAGCACCCGGATGCCATTTCGGCGGAAGTCCTATCTGCCCGCCCGGAGTGGCAGAACTATCAGCCCAAGGCACGCGCATCCGCCGTCGACGAAGCTGTGGATGAGGGTCCGCCATATTGGTTTGTCGGTGCGTACTACGACGGCACCGACGATCAGACTTCAACCTTTCTCCAAGAGGGCATCTGGCGGAATGGATACGCCGATAGGTACCTCGATGAAGTGAACTCCATGCAACCGGGGGAGCGGATCGCTATCAAGGCCGCTTATGTCCGCAAGCACGACCTCCCCTTCGACAACAAGAACCAGACCGTCTCAGTGATGGGCATCAAGGCCACGGGAACCATCACGCGCAATCACGGCGATGGACGAACGGTCGACGTTGATTGGGACCCGCAGGAGGATATTCGTGAGTGGTATTTCTACACCGCTCGGAACACAGTGTGGAGGGTTCTTCCTGGTGATTGGAAAACCAACGCGCTGATCGCATTTACCTTCGACGGCGCAGACCAGGACATCGACCGGTTTCGGAATGAGCCTTACTGGCGGGAGCGGTTCGGCGACGATGCTGTACCCAGCGACGGAGGAGCTGAAGAGGCCGGAGATGACCCCATTGAGCCAACGTCGGATCGGGAGTCATATTCGTTGAACGATGTCATCGAAGAAGGTTGTTTCATCCCACGCCGAACACTTGAGCATTTCCTGGGTGCGCTGGAAGACAAGAAGAATCTAATCCTCCAAGGGCCGCCGGGGACCGGGAAGACCTGGTTGGCCAAACGCCTCGGCTATGCCTTGATAGGGGAGAAGAGCCGAAAATACCTCCGCGCCATACAGTTCCATCCCTCGACTTCATACGAAGATTTCGTACGCGGCTGGCGTCCGAGCGCTGATGGAAAGCTTGTCCTATCCGATGGTGTTTTCCTTGAAATCGTCGCCGCTGCACACGCCGACCCGGGACACAAATATGTGCTTGTCATCGAGGAGATCAACCGCGGCAACCTTGCCCAGATCTTCGGTGAGCTCCTGACCTTGTTGGAGAGCGAGAAGCGGATCCCCACCGAAGCCATCGAGCTGACGTATCGGACAAAGGACGAGCCGCCGCTCCATCTTCCCGAGAATCTCTACATCATCGGCACTATGAATCTGGCCGATCGCTCTCTCGCAATTGTCGATTTTGCCTTGAGACGCCGGTTCGCTTTCGCCGAACTGGAGCCTCTCTTCAACGATGCGTGGCGCAACTGGGTGCACAGCCACAACGGCATTCCCATGGGGGATCTGGACTCAATCGCCCAACGGGTAGGGGAAGTCAACACTTCGATTGCCTCTGATCCATCGTTGGGCGAGCAGTATCGGATCGGCCATAGTTTCTTCACCCCGTCACCGACGCGAAAAATCGCCAATCCCGAGGAATGGGTTCACCGTGTGGTGCGACGCGAGATCGGACCACTGCTTTCCGAGTATTGGTTCGACGACCCAGAACGTGTGGCGAACGAAGAAGCCCGCCTGCTGGGAGAGTCCCTTTGACCGGAGTGGTGATCAGCGGGCAGACCGCGATCCCGGTCCGCAACTTATGGCTGTTGATGCTCTATGCGTCAAAGCTATACGCGACCAATGAGTCGATCCGGGGCGCCGGCGCCGAGGACCGTCCTGATGAACTTCCTGATCTCGTCGCAGAGATACTTGCTCGTGCCGTCGAACGCCGTCTCAAACGCAATCTGAGTCAGCAGTACGTCAGGCGGCACGAACCACTCACCCGGGTGCGGGGCCGAATCGACATCCTGGAGACCGAAACCCGACAATTGCTTGCCCAGGGTCGCGTGTCATGTCGCTATACCGAACTGGCCGTGGATAACCCCCGCAATCGACTGATCCTCGCCGGATTGATCACCGCAGGATCAATGGCCAAATCGCCGGAACTCGCGCACCGTTGTCGCCAGCTTGCCGGCGTAATGCGCCAACTCGGGGTCCGAGCCACCCGAATCAGTAACTCAGCTGCGCACGGCATTCAACTCGGGCGCAACGACTTGGCAGATGAAGATGCGGTCAACGCGGCGCGGTTGTTGCTTGCCATGGACATACCAAACGAAGAAACGGGCACTAAGCACCGACTAGCAGCTGGCCGCGATCCATCACAACTGCGCAAGATTTACGAAGCCGCCGTGAGTGGCCTTCTGCGTGTCGCCCTGCCCACACCGTGGCGGGTTCGTGCTGCGAAAAAACACTATTGGCCAGTCGGAGACCACTCTGCCCGCGCCCTAGAGCTGCTTCCGGTAATGGAAACCGACACTATTTTGGAAACCTCCGACCGGCGGATCATCATCGAAACCAAGTTCGCCGATGCACTTACACCCAACCAGTTCGGCACCCTGAAGCTCTCGCCGAAATATGTCTTCCAACTGTATGGATATGTGGAGTCTCAGCAGGGCCGAGACTTCCTTTCAGCCACGGCGGAGGGTGTTCTGCTCTATCCGGTCGTCGGTGAGCACATCGACGAGTTCGCGGTCATCAGCTCTCATCGGTACCGGTTCCTGACCGTCGACCTCTCCGGCAGCGCCCGAGCAATCCGTGAGCAGATCCTCGCTGTGGTGGACTGATCGGACCTCAGGTCTGCGGGCTTTGACCGACACCGCGAGACTTCCGCCTTCTGGGCGATGGCGCCCTGGGTACTTCATCGGAATCACGGACGAGGTGAAGTTCGGCCTGCCCGCTGGGAGGTCTGCCATGATCTGGGGGTTCTGCGTCAGGAGGCATCTGCTCCACTTCGTTGTCGGGTTCGGGACGATCGGCGAGAATCGCTTGGTGGAAGTTGTCCCAGGCGCCGTCAGTTGAGAAGCCCACAATGTCTCTGCGAAGGATGGTCCTTCCCCTGTGCGTGATCAACGGGGTTAGTCTCCCCGCCTCGGCGATTTCCTTCCGCTGCTGGAGTATGAGTTCAGTTAGGGCGATTGCGTTGGGATACAAAGAAGCAACTTCCTTGGGGAGCAGGGGACGATCATCTTCAGAGACACCCAGGGCACGCCAGCGACGCCGGATCGGCTCTGAGTAGATCAGCAGTGGCCACCTGGCCCATCGAGTCATGCAGTTCATTGCATCGTAGAAGCAGGCCCGTGCCGGGCCCCGCCCCCAGCGGGAAATCAAAAGTTTGTGTCTGACGTTTGCCGCCGCGACCTCGACACAGTCCAAGAGAAGGAACTGTTCTTCGCAGCCGCACTTCAATTCATGGCTACCCAGCCATCGGCGGTGCGTGGGGCAAATCAAATCTTCATGTCTGGCGAAGACTGTTACCTTTTCACCGGAAGAGCGGGCGCTTACACACGACGTGCACGCTGGACGGGTCCCGGCAGCGGCGGAAACCTCTCCCAGCAGGTGCGGCCATACATGGACTGCGTCCGAGGGTCGCAATTCGGGAAGTGCCGAAACTAGATTCTGCTCTGCGAGACCCGTCATGGCCGCCAAGATCTGAAGTAGTTTAGGGCTCTTGGCGATTCGTCCTGTCGCAGAGGCTCTCAATAGATTCCGCTCGGAAATTCGACTGAGATAGCTTGAGACAGTCTCGCCGGTGAAGGGTCGAACGGAGATTGACAATTGCCGACGTTCCGTCGGCTGGTACTCAGGTAAGGCGTGAATCGGCTCCGCCTCATGATCCATCGGGACGTCTGTCTTCTGTACTGATGGCGACCTGGTCGAGAAGCTCCAGCGTTATCGCCTCTTGGCCGAGGTCAATCGCGTCTGTTGCGGCGTCGGTGAGCAAGTCACCCAGGAATGCGATAGAGCCCCCGGTTCTGTTGAGGAGATACGCGGAACTGTCTTCCAATAACCCCTGTTCGTGAAGCGGAAGTGGAAGCAGGCGCTCGAAGGCAGCAATCAACTGACGCCATTCCTGGATGTCGCCATCATTCTTGACGTCGTAACGGTTCATGAATATCGGAACCGTTCGGGCCCGCCACTGGGCTCCCGTGGCACCGGTAAAGAGGGGAGCCGTCGACAGCGAGATACCGGCATAAATCATCGTGGCATCGAGATACTCCGCAAAGGTCTTCAGAGTGTCTGCGACGGCGGAGCCATCGCTATCGTCCGTGTTGAGGCGCTGGACTTCGTCAATGATCACGAACTTGGTGCCTAGCTCACGGAGCAGATGTGCAAGGTTCATAAGTCTTTCGTCGGTGTTGCGCCCTTTGATTTCGCCGGCACCAACGAAGTCCGCAAGTAGCAGCCACAGCTTGTTCGGTGTACTGGCCGCCGCAACACTCGTATAGACGACCGGAATGTAGGACAAGTCGCTCTCTCGCCGATTGTCTTTTCTCAACTGAGCGTCAAGCCGCTTGCCGGCGGCTTGGACCGCTGTTGATTTTCCGATTCGAGGATCGCCGGAGACGCTGATGCCACGGCGGGCAACGAACTTCGGGACTCGGGTCGCGCGCAGGAATCGTCGCGAAAGCCTGAGCACTTCACGAATGTCTCTCGTGGGAAAGACTCGTTCCTCGTTGATGTAGTCGATTCGACGGTCGTTATAGACCCTGAGATCCGTGGGGGAGAGCGCACGGATCTCGTCGATGCCGAGGTTCGGCCTTAGAGAATCTTCCGTTGGTTCATAGGCGCAGAATTGCCTCCACAATTCTTTCGTGAGCGGTGTCGCCACTGCGATCACCACCCATCGGAAAGACGGAGCGGCCGCATCGGCTCGACCGGATCGGAGGGCCTCGTTACCAGGCTCTTCCGGGTTGACGGCTCGCCAACTTTCGGCGCTGGTGCTACTGGCGCATCAGCGTTAACGGAAGCTTCCGCGCGATGCCTCGTGAGGTTCGCTCTGCCCGCGTTCTGTTCTTGTTTGGTCAGCACTCCATCACGACGAGCAGCCGGACCGGCAGCCAGCTGCCGATGGATCTCCTCTGTTCTGGCCAGCACCTCTTGGTCGGTCAGCTTCCGCTTTTTGAGCCCCTTGACCACTGCGCGGAGAACATCAATTCCGTACGGGATTGTCGCGAAGTCGGCTAAGACCCAACGACATTCAATCCATCCGCGGTCAATGAGCCTACGTCGACCGTCAGCGTCGTAGGCAAAGGTCACATCGCGAATCCAGACCCGGAGCATGTTAGTGGGGTCGTATCGGACCTCCCACTTCCCACGGTGGGCCTCGTTAGGCGACTTGGTGCGGCGGAGATCGTGAAACTGGTCCGATTTGCTGTCATAGATCAAATTTTCAAAGTTGACTCCGTAACGATTGATGCGGCGCCAGGCGCAGGGGAGCAGACTGATCCACTCATCGACCGTGAGGGTGCAGACCCTTCCCGGAGCGACTTCGCACAAGGCTCGGTAGATTTCATTGGGCGCTAGTTGCAGTTTCGGAGCGCCGGCGAGACGAAGTCCGTCGTGAGGCCTTTTCTGATAAACGGTCAGTACCCACTCATCGAGTAGGGCCTGCAGAATAGGGAGGGGCCATACGGCATCGCGCTCAGGATGCTTACCGCGATGGGATACCGAACGGCCTTTGTAACCCGGTATGTAGGCGACAAAGTCATCGCCGATCGTCTTGATCACACGCTCGACGAGAGGCTTCGCCGTGGGTGTCCCGGGCGGCGCCAGTCCGACCTCGATGCCACGGGCCTCCATCGCTCTGAGGAACGTGTCTGAGATGAAGATTGACCCACGGTCGGTTACCACGCCGCGAACGTCGATCAGCGGCCGCTCCGAAAGCGCTTCGGCGATTTGTTCATTGGTCGAGAATGCCTCGCCCAGGTAGCTCCTTGCGATCATCAATTGTTCGGTCCAACTAGGCATTAATTCCGGCGGAAGCATCGCCCTGCTGACCAGCTCAATAGCATCAACCGACTTGCAGGCGTTGGGGCGCAGGATCGCGGCGACAATCGACCGCGTCGCGACGTCAATCGCAACCGCTAGATCAACACGGCAAATTTGTCCGTCGGCCATCAGCACCATCGCGTCTAACGGCGTTGTGTCGAGTTGAACTTCCTCGCCAGGAAAAAGCGCGTAGACCTTGCCAAAGGCCCGGTCGGGGCTTGTGGCATGACTTCGACGCGATCGAGCCTCGCCGTGAGTCTTTTCACCCCGGTCAAGTCGCTTGAGAAGTGCGTAGGCGGAGGTACGGCAGGGTACGGGGATGCCGTTCTCGGTCAGTCGATGCTTTGCCACTTCTATTACCTGCTTCTGACTCGGAGTTGATTTGTCGGTGTAGGAAGCTCGGACTTCATTGAGAATCAGCGAGACACGTTCGTCTATTTGCGAGGTCCGAACATGGCCGGGCATACCTCGCAGATCCGCGCACCCGACTGCCCCGGAGCGGGTGAATCCCACGTACCTTCTCCACATTGTCGACATGGAGACATTGACGCCCAGTCCGGCGAGTTCGTCACGCTTGGCGGATAGGCGTTGTTCTACTGTTTGAAACTCGCCGGTTCCAGGCGGGCCTGCGGCCTCTCGGACTTCGCGCATGTGTTCCTCCCAGAACTCTGCTTGAGCTCTCCGTGCATTAGGTAGAAGATCTAGAAGCCTCTGATCGGCGACACTGCGTCCTAGCCCGTGCGGTGATTGGAATGTGCTGTCACCGAACACAACTCCAACTGGCAGCACCGTCTCGACGCCATCGATGAGGCAAACCAGCTTCAACATCAGGCCGTCGTAGTCGCGTATTTGCCAACTAGCGTTGCGGAAGCCGATGATGTCCCCGACTTCGACCTCGATCACCGGAATACCTTTGCGGCCCAGCCGAGCGGCTCATCGAGACTTATTCGTAGGTCGCCAGTCCAAATGAGGTGATATATCCCGGAGAGCACTTCAGCCTCCGCTAGCCCTGACGCCTGTCGGGTGTGTTCGACTAGCTCGGCAATCGACAGTGACTTCTCCTCTAGCGCTGCAGTGCAAGCGGCTCTCGGGTCTGCAGTCGGCCCGAAGCGCGGGTGGCTGTAACCGCTCAGAAACCGGAGATTCAACTCCACTCGGCGGTCGATGATTGTGAACTCGTCGTATTCCCAACCCAGTTGGCCGCACGCCTCTCGGCTCCGCTCGTGTTGTAGCCGGTCCGCGTCTGTCATCCGATCCTCTGGCTTCACATCGACAAGAAGGGGGCATCGACTTCGCCGTTTAAAGAAGAAGTCAGGTACGTGGCGGACAGGTTTGGAGCCTTTCGGCCACAGGAAGAAGAACGGGTTCGAACTGACCGCCAAAGCATCTCCGCGAAAGTCGAACCAGGTCAGTGCGGTCTTTTCGAACCGCGACTCGTAACTGACGTGCGATCCGGATTGAGAGAAGAAATATCGGCCGGAATGGGAACGCCGATTCCTGTACGCAGGAAAGGTGCGGATCGGTTCAGCGAGCTCGAACGGAACGCGAGCGAGGGCGTCAGTGATGCGGCTGCGGAGTCGGCGACCCGTGGCTGGGTCGACGTACAGGACCTGGCTGTAGGGAGCCTCGTTCAGCGGCAGGGAGACGTTCTCGCTCATTGCGCCTGACCAGGGCTCACGTCGACTGAATGGATTTGTTGGTTGACAAATGCATAACGGCAGAGTGGAATAAACATAGCGTCCTCCAAGTGGGACAAGTGACGAATAAAATGCGATCGAAAATCGCGCCGTTGGAGCTGGGTTCGCACCCCAGCTCTTCGGCTTTCTGCGGCTTTTTACACCGCAAGCGGCTACGTGTCAGATTTCCTGGGCCGGCGTTCCTCCTTGGTAGAGGGAATCGGCGATTTAGCCGCGTTCGGCTACTTCCGCGCAGTGGTTGGCAAACAGTTCAACACATGCGTCGTTGATGGAGCAAGGGTCAACAGAGGGCTTCTAACAGCAGTTCCAGGCCGATTCTGAGGCCCGGATGGCATCCAGTCGAGGGGCAACCGGTAACTTACCGGCAAATGCGTTGATGCAGGTGCTCGGTTCGTTCCGAAGCAAAATCGCTGGTAAATAGCACAATTGAGAATCCTCAATGTGCAAAGTTACCGGTGAAGTTACCGATTGCACGCAAGAGTTACCGGTAACTTCCATCTCGGATTTCGGCAGCTAAGCAGGCGGCTTCCGTTTTTATTTGGCTTCTC
This sequence comes from uncultured Mycobacterium sp., assembly GCA_964598975.1. Taxonomy (GTDB): domain Bacteria; phylum Actinomycetota; class Actinomycetes; order Mycobacteriales; family Mycobacteriaceae; genus Mycobacterium. The sequence goes on from CAZRFC010000036.1 coordinate 8,578, forward strand.
GGAGCACCTTGTAAATCGGGTTTCGTGCCGCGGCGGCCCGCGTATCGAGAGCCGCAGCGGTTATATAGCGCTGCGAGGTGGCCATTGATTCGTGGCCTAGAAGGCGCATCAGGGAGTACACGCTGACTTCCGCGTTGGCCAATTCGGTGGCGTAGGTGTGCCTGAGTCCGTGAACCAGGGCACCTCGTGCCGGTTGCGCATCAGGGCCCGCGAGCTCGAACGCGCGGCGCACTCGTGACTGCAGCGTTCCACGCGTGATCCGCTCGCCGTCGCGCCCCACGAATAAGGGAGCATCCCGTCTCCATCGCGAAAGCCCCTGTGCAGTCGATCCTTTTGCGGTGTCGGGAAACTTCTGGGCACGACTGTCAAGGTATTGCTCGAGCGCAGCCAACAACTCTGGTTCGATCGGCACGCTACGGTCCTTTCCGCCCTTGCCATGCACCTGGATAACGCCGCTGCCATCGTCCATCGTCCTAATGTCGCCGACGTCTGCACGCCGGAGCTCGTCAGCGCGCAAACCGGCGAGGAGTGCCGTGAGGACCAGCGCCAGATCGCGCTCATACCAACTGGTCGTCTTTCTCGAGTCGCGGTCTTGCTGCAACGCTTCGAGAAGCGCAACCACACTGGATGCGGGGAGGGCCTTCGGCAACGTCTTTGATGGTGCCGGCCGGCCAACGGCTGGCATCGGGTTGGCGGCTATTAGCTCGCACATGTAAAGGAAGTCGCACAGGACGTTCCAAGTGGACCAACAACGTCGGATCGAGGCGGGCTCGTGGCCGGTCGCATACGCACCGAAAGCGGACCTCATCGAGTCGCGCGTTATGTCAGTTAGCGAAAGTTCGGCCGGTCGGCCGTCGGTAATCAGGGTGGCGATAGACGAGAAGTCCTGTCGATATGCAGCGATGGTGTGAGGGGATGGCTTGCGCGTTGAGCGGTCGATCAAGAATTCTTCGAACCAGGCCGGTACAGCTTGGAGAGTGTCGTCGCCACTCGACGTCAGATCTGATCGAGAGGGGCGCTTTGGGCTCATCAAGGTAGTATCCCAAAATGATGGATAATCGCCGTTATCCATAGAAGCGTGTCTTCCACGGCTTCTAGCTGCGGGTATCGCTTACCCAATACGTCACAGTGACGTTTTGATCAGATGTGGATGGGTGGGGCAAGCGCGGGGCTCCACGTCGCCTGAGGGCCAATGCGGCTCAGAGCGCTGGGCTCAGCGGCCCGGTGGCCGCATCTGTGATTCGGATTGTCCGTCGCTGTCACTTAGTCGCGGATTCGGACGTCTCGAAGCCGGCGGGAACCGCGAGGACTCGGGCATCCGTACAGCGTGTGGGGCACTGTCAGATAGTTGCGGATGAGGAGCGAGATCGGACAGCTCTCAGATGTTCGCGGATAACTCTCAAGTAGTCGCGGATCGGACACATGACGACCGGAGTTGACTTTCTCGGGCTTCGCCCAGTTCACCGTTTTGCCGATAAGCCACATTATGTCAAGTGATATGAATGCATCGGACGTAACCCTCTGTACTGGCCGTATCCCCCCGTTGAGCCTGTCGATTCAACGACGGTTCGGGTGCGTGACCGGTCGCAGGTCCAGTCGGGAGATGCCCGCGAAGTCGGCGGGATTGCAGGTGTAGAGCGGTAGCGCATAGGCAATAGCACTCGCCGCAATGAGCGCGTCGTAGGCCCGTGCAGCCGGCTTGCGCCCGGAGGCGCGTAGCGCTGCCGCGACGCCGCCGAAAGCCCGTGCGCAGTCCCCATCGAATGGAAGCACGTCGAAATCTGCCTCCGCTTGCTGAAGATGCTGCTGACGCGCCGCACGCTCGGCATCGTCGTTCGCAACGTGCGGACCGACGGATAGCTCCGCCAGCGTGATCGCACTGATGACAGATTCGTCCGCGAGTTCGTCCGCGTCGGATATCTGGCCAAGGAGTATGACCGTTGAGGTGTCGAGCATCCCCCGGTCGCGGGCTTCAGTCACAGCGACGGGTCGATCAGGTCATCGATGTCGCGCCGGAGTGCCTCCGCGTTCACCGGTGGAAGATTCTTGCGGCGGCGAATCAGTTCGGCCGGTCCGACGCTGGTACGAGGCAGCGGGCGAAGTTCCGCCACCGGCGTGCCGTCGCGGGTGATGACGATGCGCTCACCATGTTCAACACGGCGCAGAACATCGCCCCCGTTGTTGCGGAGTTCGCGGACTGTCACCGTTTCCACCTAAGAACTGTATCACCGGTGAGACTTCTACGCCGGGGCGAACGTCACCGAATCGACCAGCATCTTCGCGGTCGACGGGGTCGTGCTGTCCGGCGCGCCCGCCCAGGTACCGCCGACCGCAAGGTTGATGATCATCGACATCGGCCGGTTGTAGACCCACGTCTCTCCCGGTGCCAGATCGGCAGGTGTGAGCGTTCCCAACGTCTGGTTGTCCACACCGAAGGTGATCTCGTCCTCCAAGTGACGGACCCAGTAGTTGTGGTAGTCGTCCGAAAGATCCGGCAGGGTCGAGATGATCTGCGCCTGCTGGGTGGCGGTACTTCCGGCGATCGGGCCGTGCAGGGTCGAGTACATGGTGGTCGTGGTGCCGGGCAGTTCCATCACGTCGATCTCCCCGACTCCCGGCCAGCCGTTGGTCGCCTCGTCGGCGCCGATGAGCCAGAAGGCGGGCCACAGGGCCTGGCCCTTCGGGACCTTGATCCGGGCAGTGATGGTCCCGTATCCGAAACTCATCTTGTTCGCCGTCTGAACACGACCGGACGTGTACCCACCGGATGCGGTTTTGGTGGACTGGATCACCAGGTTGCCCTGCCCGTCGAGGTAGGCGCCGCCGCTGACGTAGTCCTGGATGCCGATGTCCCAACCTGTCCCGGTGGTCCGAGTCCACATGGTGCTGTTGGGGGCAGCGCCCGATTTGCCGTTGAACTGATCCCCGATCGCACCGGTGGTCGTCGACACCTTGTCCAGGTAGAGCGTGCTGGTCGAGGTCGCGGACGACGAGGAGACGGTGATCGCGTGGGTACCGGCCGGGATGCTGCCGGCGAAGGTGTAGTCCGAATACGACGTCGAACTGACCACCACCGTGGTGATCGGCACCCCGTCGATAGAAACGGTCATGTTCGGTGCGCCGGAGCTGGTCCTGGCGCGGATCGTCAGAGCCGTCGACGCCGGGATTGTCACCGTGGTCGACACCGAACCGCTGCCGACCAGTGCAATCGCCGACCTGCCGGAGGCCTTGTTGTCGGAGACCACGCGGGTCGATCCGGACCGAGCCATCTTCTCGGCCTCGGCCGTGGTCGTGGTGGTGGTCGTGGTCGCGGTTGCGGCGACGACGGTGGTCTTGGTGGACTTGGCTGCCGCCGAGCGAAGTACCGCCGAGTTCTCCCGCCGTGCGGCACCCAGTGCGAGCGCCAGCGATGCGTCGGCCGGCACCGTGGGCGCATCGCCACCCCTTAGAGCAGTGGAAAGCGCGGTAAACACATTGGTGAATGTCGTTGCGAACGCAGGACTCGCGGCTGCCGGTGATGCGACGACCACTGCCGGGCGCAGCGGCATAGCGGCCGGCTGGAATGCCTTCGGCATGGCGTTGGGAGCCGCGCTCGGATGCGACGCGGGTGCTGGAACCTGCTCCGCAGCAACGGAAACATCCAAATCTCCGATTACCAGGGGTGCTGCCGCAGGGGCGGGTGAAGGCGCCATCGCTGCATCCGGCACGTTGATGTGGACCTCGGTGGCGACGGACAGGCGATCAGAGTTGTCAGTCGATCGGGCGCCACTTGTGGCCCGCGCCGTCCGATGATTCGCTCCCCGCGGGGCGCGGAGGCTGTCGGCCGCGACCGAGGAGGCAGTTGTCCGGGGACCCCGCCGGGCCTCCACCGACTGGGAGGTCGACGTATTCGACCCGCCCGACGACGAGCCGCGCTCGCCGATATCGGCGTTAGCGGTCGCACACGCCCAGCAGGAGCCCGTCACGGCCGCTGTCCCGATTCCGAGGGCAACGGCGAGAGTCCCGGTCCGGCCGACGTAGGCGCCACCACCCCAAGCACTGTTCGGATTCGAGTGCAGATGGCGATGGCGGGCAAACCAATGGTGATGTTCGGTCCAACCCCAGTGCAGATGATGGGAATCCCAGTGCATTCGACGCTCCCCTCTTCCCCTACAACAGACCATTGTCTCATTTCAGCGATCCCGAGCCGCCACCCGGCGTTGATCGCAGGCGCTGGCTGTAGCGTGGTCGACCGTGATCAATACCCGCATGACGTCCCCCGTGGCCCTCGCCGCCTGCGCCGCCTCGCTCATCGTGGCCCTCGGGGCGTGCAGCACCAAGCCCGAGAATTCCGCCGACAAGCCGGCTGAGGTGACCTCCTCCACCGTGGTTCCCGCCGCGGGCGGAGCGTGCCCCACTGCTGCCCCGGCCGCGGACACCGCCGCCCAGTGGACTCTTCCCGGGGCCACCGGCAGCGTCGCGGTGACCGGATCCACCGATACCGCGGCACCCAAGGTTGACGTGACAAAGCCCTTCAGCGTGACCGAGACCCAGGTCCAGACTCTCACTGCGGGCAGCGGGCCTGTCGTTGCCCCCACCGCAACGGTGTCGGTGTGCTACATGGGTGTCAACGGGCGCGACGGCTCGGTGTTCGACAGCAGTTACCAGCGCGGCGAGGCGGTTGACTTCCCCCTCGATGGGGTGGTGCCCGGGTTCCAGAAGGCGATCGCCGGCCAGAAGGTAGGTTCTACCGTCGCCGTGGCCATGACTTCTGCTGACGGCTATCCCAACGGTCAGCCGCGCGCGGGCATCGAACCCGGGGACAGCCTGGTCTTCGCGATCAAGATCCTCGGCGCCAGCTAGAACCCAGGGGGCGGCTGTGGCTGATCCGATGCAGACCAAGGTGGTGCTCGACGAGAGCGAGATGCCGACGCACTGGTACAACATCGTCGCGGATCTGCCCACGCCCCCGCCGCCGCACCTGCATCCGGCGACCAGGGAACCGCTGACTCCGCCGGACCTGACCCCGATCTTCCCGATGGGCCTGATCGAACAGGAGGCCTCGACCGAACGCTGGATCGAGATCCCTACCCCGGTTCGGGACATCTACCGGCTTTGGCGGCCCTCCCCCTTCTATCGGGCACGACGCCTGGAACAGGCCCTGGGCACATCAGCGCGCATCTACTACAAGTACGAGGGCGCCTCCCCCGTCGGCAGTCACAAAACGAATTCCGCTGTGGCACAGGCCTATTACAACAAGGTCGAGGGACGTACCAGGCTGACCACCGAGACCGGCGCCGGTCAGTGGGGTTCCGCGCTGGCCTTCGCATGTCAGGTCTTCGGCTTGCAGTGCGATATCTGGCAGGTGCGATCCAGCTACGAGGGCAAGCCCTACCGGCACTACCTGATGGAGACCTTCGGAGCCAGCGCAGTGGCCAGTCCGTCGGAATTGACCGAAGCCGGACGCGCACTGCGGGAGCGCTATCCCGACACCACCGGTTCACTGGGTATGGCGATCAGCGAGGCCGTCGAGGCGGCGGCCAAGGATCCCGACGCCAGTTACTCGCTTGGCTCGGTGCTCAATCACGTTGCCCTGCATCAGACTGTGATCGGGCAGGAGGCGCTAAAGCAGTTGACGATGTTCGACGAAGGGCCGGCCGACTACGTATTCGGCTGCGCAGGCGGCGGCTCGAATCTGGCGGGACTGGGCTTCCCGTTCCTGCGGGAAAACCTCGAAGGCCGCGCGCAGACCCGCATCGTGGCCTGCGAACCGAAGGCCGCGCCCTCGCTCACCGAGGGTGAGTACCGCTACGACTTCGGCGACACCGCACAACTGACCCCCTTACTGAAGATGTACTCCCTCGGAGCGGATTTCGTCCCGGACCCGGTGCATGCCGGGGGGCTGCGCTATCACGGCATGGCTCCCCTGGTTAGCCACTGCTATTCGGAGGGGCTGATCGACGCGATCTCGGTCGGGCAGCGCGAAGCATTCGAGGCGGGAGTGATGTTCGCCCGCGCCGAGGGCATCGTGCCGGCCTCGGAGTCCAACCACGCCATCGCCGGGGGGATCCGGCAGGCCCGTCAGTCCACCGCGGAGGGCCGCTCCCCGGTGATCGTCATCGGGGTCTCCGGATCCGGCCAACTCGACCTTCCCGCCTACGCGGAGTATCTGGGCGGGAGCATGGCGGACAGCTGAGCCCGCCGTGATCGGCTGCGAGGTGGGCCCGCGACCACATATCGTCGGCCGGTGAACCTGCGCCATCCGATCCTGGCCCTGCTCGTTGCACTCGGCGTTCTGACCGCCGGTTGCGGCACCAGCACCACTTCCGACCGCAACGAGTCCAGCGCCTCGGAGCCCCTCCCCATGTCCCTGACCGTTTACAGCGCCGGCGGCCTGAGCGCCTGGTACAAAACGCAGTTCAAAAAGTTCACCGAGGACACCGGCATCACCGTCGACCTGGTTGAAGCGGGATCCGGCGAGTTGGTCTCCCGGGTGGAAAGCGAACGATCTGAACCCAAGGCCGATTTGCTGGTGGTGCTGCCGCCATTCATCCAGAAGGCCGCCCAGGCCGGGCTGCTGCAACCCAGCGGAATCGATGCCGCGGGAATCACCTCACCCTTGATCGGCCCGGGCTCCCTCTACGTTCCGATCATCGACAACGCCTTGAGCTTCATCGTCAACCCGGGCGCCAACCCTCCACCGACCACCTGGGACGACCTGCTCAAGCCGCAGTTCAAAGGCAAGCTGCAGTACTCCACCCCCGGCGAGGCAGGAGACGGCACCGCCGTCCTGCTGCTGTTGCAGCAGCTGATGGGAAAGCCGGCCGCGCTGGACTACCTCCGCAAGCTCCACGCCAACAATGTCGGTCCATCGGCGTCGACGAGCGCGCTGCAACCGAAAGTCGACAGCGGTGAACTACTCGTCGCCAATGGCGATGTCCAGATGAATCTTTCCGCGATCAACAACGATGGAGCAAAATTCACGATCTTCTTCCCGGCCATGCCCGACAACACCCGCACCACCATCGCCATCCCCTATGTCGCGGGGGTGACCGGCGCATCCCGACGGCCCGAGGACGCCAAGAAGTTACTGGCCTTCCTGCTGTCCGAGCCGGTCCAGCAGTCCGTGTACACCGAGGCGTTCGGAATCCCGGTGTTGGATTCCGTTGCCGAGGGCAGGCCGGACGGAGAGATGACGGCGAGCTCACTGCTGAAAGACGTCCGGGTGTGGGAGCCCGAATGGACCTCGGTGCTCGGTGAACTCGATTACGACATCGCCGCCTACCGCAGAGCGGTCGGCCCATAGGCTAATGTTTTCGGGAATCAGTCGACATTGGGAAGGTTGGTGGAAATGCCGGCAGGTTTCGACGCCACCGTCTTTCGGCTTGACGGGAAGGTCGCCGTCGTCACCGGAGCCGGCGCCGGGATCGGCAGGGCCATAGCGGAACTGTTCGCCTCTGCGGGGGCCGCCGTGGTGGTCAGCGACCTCGACGGCGACACGGCGGCGGTCGTGGCGGAATCCATCCGATCCGCCGGGGGCGACGCTGCTGCCACCTCCTGCGACGTCACCGACGAGAGCGCCCTGGTCGCACTGGTGGATCTGGCCGTCGCCGAGTTCGGCGGTGTGGACGTCCTGGTGAACAACGCCGGCGGCGGCGGACCGAAGCCGTTCGACATGCCGATGTCGGACTTCGAATGGGCATACCGGCTCAACGTCTTCTCCACCTTCCGACTGACCCAACTCTGCGCCGAGCGGATGCGCGGGCGCGGCGGCGGAGCGGTGCTCAACATCACTTCGATGGCTGGTGAGAACACCAACTCCAAGATGGCCTCCTACGCATCCTCCAAGGCCGCCGTCAACCACCTCACCCGCAACATCGCCTACGACCTCGGACCGATGAACATCCGCGTCAACGCGATCGCCCCCGGGGCGATCAAGACCCACGCCCTGTCAACGGTTCTGACCCCCGAGATCGAGCAACACATGCTCGCCAAGACGCCGCTGGCCAGGCTGGGGCAGCCCGACGACATCGCCAACGCCGCCCTGTTCCTGTGCTCGCCGGCTGCCTCATGGGTCAGCGGACAGGTACTCACCGTCAGCGGTGGCGGCGTCCAGGAACTGAACTAGCCGCCAATCCCATAGGAGAACAATGACTTTCGATCCATTCGCCGACTTCCGGATGAACGGCCACGTCGCTGTTGTCACGGGAGGCGCGCAGAACATCGGCGAGGCGATTGCCCGCACCTTCTCCGGCGCAGGCGCCAAGGTGGTGATCGCGGATCTCAACGGCGACAAGGCCGCCGAGACCGCAGCCGCGATCGCCGCCGACACCGACGGGGAGGTGATGGGCTTGGGGTGCGACATCACCGAGGAGACCGACGTTTCCCGGGCCGTTGCCGAGACCGTCGGCGCTTTCGGCGGCATCTCGACGCTGGTCAACAACGTCGGCTGGGGCCGCGCCTACCCCGACCCGCTGGAGATTCCGCTGGACGACATGGTGGAGAGCTACCGGCTGAACTGTCTGGCGGCGCTGCGTATGACCGCTGCCTGTCGGCCGTATCTGCTGGAGGCGGAGAACGCCACCGTCACCAACTCCGGATCGATGGTCGGGGTGATGCCGGCGTTTGATTTCCTGCCCTACTCGGCCGCCAAGGCCGCGTTGAACCATACGATGCTCAGCCTGGCGCACTACTTCGCCAATCAGGTGCGGATCAACTCCATTCTGATCGGCACCGTCCTGACCCCCGGCTATGCCGAGGCGGGTCTGGACGCGGCCACCCAGGAACGGATGGCCCACCCCAACAATTTGACCGGTCGGTCAGGAACTCCGCAGGACGTCGCGAACGCCTTCCTGTGGTTGGCCTCCCCCGCCGGTAGTTGGGTGAGTGGTCAGACCTTCCAGGTGGCCGGCGGCGGGGCAAGAGTGCGACTGATTCCCGACTGATCGTTCGCTTTACTCCGGTTGCCCGGACACCTCTGAGCGGAATGACTTCGGACTAGGACTACAGTTCACCCGGTGGCACGGCAAGCTCGCGCGGAGGCGACTCGGCAATCACTGATCGTCGCCGCAGTAGACCTGTTCAGCGATGTCGGCTACGGCGACACCGACATGATCGACGTCATCGAGCACGCGGGGGCCACCAAAGGCACCTGCTACTACTACTTCCCCAACAAGCACTCGCTGGCGGCGGCCATCATCGAGCAGTCGAATCATGGGATTGCGGCGGCCATGGCCCCGGTCTGGGAGTCGAATGCGCCGTCGATGCACAAACTGATCGCAGCCACGTTCCGCTTCATCGCCG
>CAZRFC010000037.1:0-4644 GCA_964598975.1 uncultured Mycobacterium sp.
GTGCGACATCCGGTCGAGTCAGGGTTCCGAAAGGGGTGCCGCCGGTGGCTGAAGGCAGTGAAATTTCCGACTCGCCGCGCCGTGTCCTGCTGCTGTACTACAGCTACACGGGCCAGGCGCGGAAGGTTCTGGAGGCGGCGGGGGAGGTTTTCCGCGAGCGGGGCTGGGAAGTCGCCACCGCACCGATCGAGTTCACCGACCCGCGTTACGCCGAACGATTCTCGCGCTTCCCGATGACTCATGTCTGGCGGGATTTCCTCGGGATGCTGTCGGCCCAGACGATGAAGGCCACCGGCCAGATCCGCACGCCCGATGAGGTGCGCCGCACCGACTACGACCTGATCTGCATCGGGTCTCCGACCTGGTGGCGCGACGTCAGCATGCCGCTGCGTTCCTTCCTGAAGTCAACCGAGGCGCCTCCGTTGCTCGCCGGTAAGCCTTTTGCGGTGTTCGCGGTCTGCCGGCGGTACTGGAAGGAAAACCTCAACGCGGTTCGCAAACTGGCCGAGAAGGCCGGCGGGAGCTATGTCGGTGGTATCCACTTCGGCTATCCCGGCGATCAGGTCCGGTCGATGCTGTCGCTAACCAGTTACCTGGGTTCGGGGGAGTATCGCGACCGCTACCTCGGGTTGCGGATTCCGACCACCAACATCAGCGCGGCCCAGCTCGAACAGAGCCGGCGATTCGCCGCCCAGCTCGCCGACAGCCTGTCGGCGAGGGTGGCGGAGTAGCTCCGGAGTGCCGCAAGGTTTCGACGTCGTGACCGAGTCATCGGCGAAGGTGGAGGAGATCCACGTGGCCTTCTGCGATGCCGATTACTGGCGGGACCGGTTGGCCGAGTTCGGCGGTGACAGTGTCAGGCTGGATTCGCTGATCACCGAGGGCGGTTCGCTGTCCGTCGGCACTACCCGGGATCTCCGCAACGATGTCCTGCCCGATCTGATCGCCAGGGCCGTGCCCGGGGACCTCAAGGTGCTTCGGAAGGAGACCTGGCGCCTGACCGATGACGGAGTGCTCAACGGGGATGTCGCCATCGAGGTGGTCGGGGCACCGATTTCGGGATCGGCCACCGCGCTGATCTCGCCGATGCCGGACGGATCGGTGCTCCGTTTCACCGGGACGGTAACCATGAAGGTGCCGTTGATCGGCCGACGGGTCGAGAAGCACATCAGTGCCCAGATCGCCCAGGAGATTCCCGCGGTGCAACATTTCACGACAAGGTGGATTCTCGCGAATGCCTGACGGAAAACTTGCCGACGGATCGGGGCCGGTCCCGACCACCGCCGAAGCCCTCGCCCGCCTCGACGAGACGATGGTCGAGGCGATGATGACCCAGCGTGCCGTGCGCAAGGTCCGACCTGACCCGGTCGATGATGCGCTGGTCCTGCGGTGCATTGAATTGTCGCTGCGCGCGCCGACCGGGTCCAACGGACAGAACTGGGAATTCATCGTCGTCAAGGACCCGGCGGTGAAGCGAAAGCTCGGCAAGCGCTACCGGCAGGGCTGGGATCTCTACTACCGCAGCACCGTTCGCAAAATCGCCGAGACCGATGAATCGATGGCCAAGACGGCGCGCGCGGTGCAGTGGCAGGTCGACCACTTCGCCGAGATCCCCGTCATGGTTGTGGCGTGTCTGAGGATGACGGTCCGAGAGGGCAAGATCCCTTACCTGCCGATGCCGCACGCGGTGCTGTCGGGGTTCTTCGGTTCCATCTACCCCAGCGTGCAGAACATCCTGCTGGCCGCCCGAAGCATGGGACTGGGTGCCTCGCTGATCACCTTGCCGTTGTGGAGCCAGGCATCGGCTCGACGTGCCCTGGGTCTACCGACATCGGTCACCCCGATCTGCATCGTCCCGATGGGTTGGCCGCGGGGCCGTTACGGGCCGACCACCCGCAGGCCGGTCGGAGAGGTCGTGCACTTGAACAGGTTCGGCAACCGGGTCTGGCTTTAAAGCTTCTTGAGTCCCCTCAGGACACTGAGGAAGGGGCCGGTCGCCGCCAGGCCTTTGCGCACACTCGGGTTGAGTTGGCTGACGTTGATGACCAAGAGGTATCGCAATCCCTCGTTTCGCCACTGCGCCACCTGCTCGAGCACCTCCCCGGGCGTTCCGTGGAAGCAGATCTCCTTCATCAGTGATTGCGGGACCAATTCGGCGTACGACAGTGCGGTGTGTCTGTCGATCATCTGCGGAACCAGATCCTGCACTCCGGAGAAGTCCGCCCCTAACGGGTGTTGCACCCCGTGGCGAGCCCAGACCTCGGCCGGGGCTGAGAGAGCCCAGGCTTTGACCAGGACCCCGTTGAGTGCTTCGTCGACCTCAGCGCGACTGCGGCCGGTCACCACCGCCCGATTGAGGGCGGGTGTGATGGCCATGGGGTCGCGACCCGCATCGGAGGCCGCGGTCCGAAGCGAATCCAGTCCGCGTGCGTAGTCCTCGGCCCTCGAGGTGATGAACGGAACCCACGCATCCGCGAACCGTCCGGTGATGCGCAGCATCCGCGGTCCGTGGGCGGCGATCCAGATCTCGGGCCACTTTCCCTTGTACGGCGGGAGATCGAAGAGGGCGTTGTGCAGGGGGAAGTAGGCCGAATCACGCGACACCGGTTCGCCACCCGAATCCCACAGTGCTCGGATCGTGGCGACGGCCTCCTCGAATCTCGCCACCGGTCGTGTCCAGTCCACACCGTAGGGCTCATTGCCCTCGCGTTCGCCGACACCGATACCGAGAAGCGCGCGGCCGCGCGTGAGCAGATGCAGCGTTGCCGCCGCCTGAGCCGTTACTGCCGGGTGCCGGCGACTGGCGTCGGTCACACAGACGCCCAGTCCCATCCGGCCCACGCGGTTGCGCGCCGCCAAGTGACCGAGCATGGTCCACGGCTCGAGGACCGCGTCCACCTTGGGCACGATCTTGGCGCCAACGCCCATATACTCGGGGATCGCCAAGGAGCGCGGTATCAGCGAATTCAGATGGTCACCGACCCAGAACGAGTCGGCGCCGGTAGCCGCGCCCGTCAGATACGTCGCACGACTGAGGGCGGTGGGGGAGAAGCGAGAGTTGACGATGCCATCCAGCAATCCGAAGCGAAAACGGGCCGACGCCATGGCAAGGACGCTACTACCGGGCACCGGCGGCGGCGGTGCAGCCTGTCCGATCGGAACTCTGCCAGCAAATGCTTGAGGTCATCGAGCGGGGCCAGTGCACGGACGCCCATCCGGCCCCGCTTCTGTTCGTGCACGGGGCCTGGCATGCGGCATGGTGTTGGGACGAGCACTTTCTGGGCTTTTTCGCCGACCGGGGATATCGGGCGTTGGCGCTGAGTCTGCGCGGTCACGGCGGCAGCCCGACCGCTGTCCCGTTACGGGATTGCACCTTCGCCGACTATCTCGACGATGTGGCGTCTGTCGTTGCGAGTCTGCCCACACCGCCTGTACTCATCGGGCATTCCATGGGCGGAAGCCTCGTCCAGATGCACCTGGAGTCGCACGACGCTCCTGCTGCTGTCCTGGTCGCCTCGATGCCACCCCAGGGATATCTGCGATCCGGGCTGAGGTGGATCAGACGGCACCCGTGGCATTTCGCCAAACTGAGCGTCACCGGCGAATCGCTGCCCTATGTCAACACGCCACAGTTGGCCCGGGAGCGATTCTTCTCGCCATCAACCCCGGAGCAGGTGGTTCGTGCGTGCGCCCAAAGGCTGCAGGAAGAAAGCGCCCGGATCGGCCGTGACGGTTTGCTGAGGCTTCCGAAGCCGCAGAAGGTCAGCACCGAATTGCTCGTTCTCGGTGCGCTGGAGGACGGTGCCGTCACGAAACAGGAGATTCAGGCGACCGCGCGCGCCTACGGCACCGAGCCGGTTTTCTTTGCCGACATGGGCCACAGCATGATGTTGGAGCCGGGGTGGCGAGAAGTTGCGGCGCGTATCGACGACTGGCTGTGCGGACGTGGCCTGTGACGTCGGCGGACGCGGTGCGCCGTCAGATTGGACAGTCCAGACCATGTTGGCTACCTTTAATCCGGCTGAGTTTTTGCTGAGCTTTCCCGACTTTCTGGAAGGTGTTTCATGCCCGTAGTCCGCGGACCGCGCACAGCAGTGGCGTTGGCATTGGTGAGCGCGAGCGTTGTATCCGCTCCGTCGGCGACAGCAGCCCAGACGGACGTCCGCGTCTCCAGCCAGGCGGTGAATCTGACCGCCGACGGTTCGTTGCTGAACGTCACCCACAACCTCGTCAACGCAGTCCTCAACGCCCCGATGGCGCATCTCGAGGGCATTCAGCGGTTCACCGCGGCGATGGAGGACAGCGCCAGCTGGTGGGTGTACTCGCCCACGAACGTGCTCGGCTGGGATCCGGCCAATCCGGAGATGGTCAAGGGCATCGTGGATACGTTCGCCCCGTTCAAGGCGCTTTCCACCCCGGTCGGTTACGCCCTGAACGCGTGGTTCGCCGCGAACCTGCCCATGAACGTCGGCTGCACCGGAATTCCCCCCTGCCCGGATTTCGCCGGCATGTTGGAGTCGATGTTCACCGTCTCGTGGTTGGACCTCTACACCGTGGGCCACACCTTCAACGAGCTGCCCTACTCGCACAACCCGGTCAGCGCCGAAGAGGGCTATTGGAGCCAGGAACTGGGGCAGATCGGCG
>CAZRFC010000037.1:4654-17700 GCA_964598975.1 uncultured Mycobacterium sp.
ATCGGCGAACCGGTCGACTGGTACGGGCAGACCGTCAAGCTCAACATCATGGATATCCCGAACTCGATCAAGGCGTACCTGACCGGGACACCTGAGCCGGTCCGCATCCGCACCCTGCGCGACGCGGTGCAGACCTACAGCCGCCTGGCCAAGGCGCTGTGGAACAGCTTCTATCCCTGGGTGCCGACCAGCCTGCTGTGGAATCCCGAGTACTCGCCGTCGGCGTACCTCACCCGGCCGATCGCCCCGCTGCTGTGTCCCAAGTGCAACCCCTACGACCCGTACATGCCGGTCGACTGGGAACCGGGCGATCCGACGGCGCCGGGTGGTTACGTGCCCAAGGTCAAGACGGTCGCCGCGCCGAGTGCCGCAACGCCGAGTGTTGAGACCGTTGCGGCGGCCGACGACGAGGTTCCCGGGGCCGAGCCGGTCAATGCTGCCGACGAGGAGACTCCTCCGAGCGCCCTGTCGCTGCACAACCGGATTTCCGTGTCCGCAAGCCCGCGCGCCACCAGGCGCGGTGTCCAGGCTGAGAGGCCCGGCCCGGCGGCCGCCGTGGCGCCGACCGACGACGACAAGTCCACGGATTCGCCGCGGAAGGCGAACCGCGGCGCGCACACGGCGCGGGCCGGTGCCGCAGCCGGATCGGGCAAGTAGCCGCAGCGCATAGGATCGGCCAGTGAGCAGCGAACAGTTCGATGCGGTCATCATCGGCGCCGGCTTCGGCGGGATGGGGGCCGCGGTCCAGCTGAACCGGATGGGTTACGACAACCTGGCCATCATCGACCGCGTCGACGACGTGGGTGGCACCTGGCATGTCAACCACTACCCGGGCTTGGCCGTCGACATCCCGTCGACCACCTACTCCTACTGGTTCGAACCCAACCCGTACTGGTCGAGGCTTTATGCGCCCGGCGCGGAGCTGAAGCGCTACGCCGAGCACGTCGCCGACAAGTACAACCTGCGCCGATACATGCGGCTCAACACCACGGTCGACGGCGCACGGTGGGACGAGGACGCCAAACACTGGGTGATCACCCTGGTCGGAGGCGAGACGCTGACCGCCCAATTCCTCATCGCCGCAACGGGTTACCTGTCCCAGCCGAAATGGCCCGACATTCCCGGTATCGACACCTTCGAGGGCAAGGTGCTGCATGCCGCTCAGTGGGACGACAGCTACTCGATGCGCGGCCGCCGGGCCGCGGTCATCGGGACCGGATCCAGCGCTGTGCAGATCATTCCGGAGATCGCCAAGGAGACCGCGGAACTGACGGTCTACCAGCGGACCCCGATCTGGGTGCTGCCAAAGCCCGATTTCGGTATCGGGTTGCTGGTGCAACGCGGGTTCGCCCGCGCCCCTCGGGCGCAGTACGCACTGCGCCGTACCACAGACGCCGTCACCGACCTGATGGTTCAGATTGCGATGTGGAAGTACCGCTATTTCAAGGCGGTGAACAAGGGTGTGACGTACGCCGCCGCACTGCACCGGTTCATCTCCATCCGCGACAAGACCGTTCGCCGCGCGATGAAACCGAACTACGCCTACGGCTGCAAACGGCCCACGTTGTCCAACACCTACTACCGGACGTTCAACAAGCCAGACGTCCATCTGGAGACCGCCGGGATCGAACGGATCGAGCCCGACGGAATCGTCACCAAAGACGGCGCCAAGCGGGTGATCGACACACTGGTGCTGGCTACCGGCTTCGATGTCTGGAACGCCAACCTCCCGGCGATCGAGGTAATCGGTCGCGACGGCCGCAATCTCGGTAAGTGGTGGCGGGAGAACAGGTTTCAAGCCTACGAGGGTGTCACGGTCCCGGCGTTCCCCAACTTCATGTCGATGTCGAGTCCGTACTCCTGGATCGGCATGTCGTGGTTCGACACGGTCGAGTGCCAGATGCGGCACATGGACCGCCTGTTCGGTGAGTTGAAGCGCCGCGGCGCATCAACATTTGAGGTGACCGAAGAAGCAAACGCGCGCTTTCTGGACCGGATGACCGATCTGCTCGACGACTCGGTCTTCATGCTCGGCGGCTGCGCGGGGTCCCGCTCGTACTGGTTCAGCGAATCCGGTGAGGCGCCGTTGTTCCGGCCGACGTCGGTCCGCAGTGCGCTCAAAGAGCAGAACGAATTCCCTTTGGCGGACTACGCGATCGCCTGAGTCGCTCAGGTTCCCAGTTCGGACCGGACCTCGACGAGTGTCTCGTCGTCGCAAAGCCCGAGGCCGTGGGCCAGTTCCGCTGCAGCAGATGCGTCCGCGACCAGGTGCAGGGGGATGCCGGCGTCGCGCAGTTCTGTTGCCCGTGAACGCAATTCGACATTGCGTTCGTCCTCATCGTCGCCGACCTGCCGGATCAGGATCAGCGGGACCCGGCCGGGGAACTCCCGGGCCATCTCCTCGTAGGTCAGCGCGTCGCGCTGACCGCTGTCTCCGATGAGCACGAACTTCATCGTCGGGTAGGCCTCGAGGAGGCGACGAATGGCGGTCCGTTTGTGTTCGGCGCCGCTGCGCCGCAGATACCGCTCGGTGGGGCCCCAATCGGTCAGGAACATCGGACCCACCGGAAACCCGCGCAACTGAACGAACTCCTGGAGCGCAGGGTAGAACGACCATGTCCCGGTGGAAACGTAGAAGAACGTCGGCACCGGTTTGCGATGGCCGGAACCGGAGGGGATACCGCGGGCCAGGCCGCGGTAGAACGACGCCATACCCGGAATCGCCGCCCGTTCACTGGCCTCCCGCAGCACCGTGCGAGCGACCATGGCGGCCCCCTCGGTGAGGCCGGTCAGCAGAATCGTGTCGTCGATATCGGAGATCACCAGAAAGGGCGCTTTCAGCGACGGCTTGACCACCCTGCCGGTGCCGGACGCCGACTCGCCGTCCTCCACTGGCGCGACCACTGCGTGCGCCTCATGCCAGCCGGCCCGCAGATCCGGTACCGGCAGCGAGAAGTTCGCGTACCCGTGGCCGTCGGTGACCTCGGTGGCGCTGTGCTTGCCGACCCGAAGTTCGACCTGGGCGCCGACGATGTCCAGGGCGGCGTGCCGGCGCAGATTCGCCTGCGCCACCTCCCAGTAGGGGATCCGGCTGTCACCGGGCAGTTCCGGGGCTTCCATCACCCGTACCCGGACCTTGGCGACGTCGTCTGCCACAAACCCGCGATAAACGACCACGTGCATTCCCCGGAACGCGCCGGTCTTGATCTTCTGCTCGCGGCGTCGCTTGGTCAGGCTGCTTTCCACGCCGGCCACGAAGGCGGCGGTTTCCGGGCTTCGCAACTTGGCGTTCAACTCCGAGGCGATCCGGCGAGGAAGGCGGGGCACGTCCTCAGCATCCCAAATACCGGCCTGCGGGGTCCGGTTATCGCCCGTTGTCGCACTTATTCAAGGGTGCGAGTCAGCCGACCTTGCCGGGCGTGAAGCTCATCGGGGTGCGTGTGACATTGATACGCGGGCCCTGGGGACTCCTCGACGGGGCCGCCGGCGGCGGCGCGGCGGCCGACGCGGCCGGTTCGGCCGGTTCAGGTGCCGCCTCGGGTGAGGGCTCGGTTGTTCGTTCCGGTGTCGGGGACGCCGGGGCGCTGGAACTGGCCGGCGTCACGGTGCCCGACGGGGTGGAACTCGCACTGGCCGGCGGGACCGAGGTCGCGGTTCTGGTCTCAAGCCGGGGTGTCCTCGGAATCTCGCCGGCGGTCCTGCCGGTCACGAGAAGTGCCGTGGCCACTACCAACACCGCCGCCGCCAATCCGATTAGCAGCAGAAGCAGCCGAGGACTGCGGTACCACGGCGGCGCCTGCCGGGATGCGGGCATCGGCGCAGCGCTTGGCTGAATCTCCCAAAGGGTGTCGTCGTAGCCGTCGTCGGCGCCGTAGCCGTAGCCGTCGTCCGGCCAGGCTGAGAGGTCCTCGTCCGGAAGGGCATTACGCCCCGTCATATCGCCGATGCTGATGCCGACGCACGACTCTCCTTGCGGCGCAGTCGGCGGCCGAAGATGAAGCCGACGAACATCAGCGTGGAAGTCCCCGAGCCCGGCGTGAGCTGGTAGCCGATGTCGGCCAGGATGCCCAATTCGACCGGACTGAGGACCCGAACGCCGGTACCCCGGCCGCTGACGGCGTTCATCAGCTGTTCGTTGGCCCCGGTGAAGGCGGCATCGTTGAGGTGGGACAGCGAACTGCCCGGCGCGAACGGGGACGGCGTGTAGAGCGGGACCAGGCCGCCGTAGGCCGCGACGGCACTGGGGCCACCGAAGTACAGACCGCCGTTGCCGCCGGTCAGATTGGGGTTGTAGGCGCTGTTCCATCGGTAGTTACCGCCGATGACAGCGGTGCCGGTGGAGTTGACCAGGTAGCTGTCGTAAATCGTCCAGGTCTGGCCGATGTTGCTTCCGGCCCGGTCGCCGTAGGACAGGAATCCCAGGGTGTGCATCAGTTCGTGCATCGCAGTGGACTGGAAGTCGTACTGGCCGGTGCTGACGCTTCCGTAGCCCCAGGCCGGCCCGAAATTCCAGCTGATCTCGCCGTCCGCGGTCGCGCCATTGCCGTCGATCCCGGTCTGGATCTTCTTCTGGACCACGGTCTGCATGAAGCCCGCTCCGGGATCGATGAAGTCGCTGCCCGCGGTGGCCAGCGTCGAGGAGAGCGGGGAGAACTCGCCGTTGACCGCGTAGGTGACTATCACCGGAGAGGTCACCACGAAGTACCCCGCCAGCCTTGCGGCGGTGGACTCCAAGGCGGCGCGGGCCTCTGGTGACCAGAACTGGGAACCCGATCCGTACACAAATTGGAAGCGCAGCAGCGGCGCCTGCTCGCCCTGGGCTACCGAGACACTGGCATCGGTGCTCTTCGGGCGTCGGAGATTCCGCAGGTTGATGTGCCGGCCGGTGTCGGTCACGGCAACCAGGAAGCTGTCGCTGCCGCCGAAGTCCAGGCCGGGAACGTAGGTGTAGCTGCCGTCCTGGCTGATGGTCACCGTGCCGAAGCTCGGAGCACCGGTGACGGCGTAGACCAGAGGATCGCCTTCTGGATCCACCGCCCCGATGGTTCCGGTGATCGGGCCGTCGCTCAGACCGGTCAACTGAATGGGACTGACGGTGGGTGCCTCGTTGAACAGGCGGCGGCGCCACAGCAGCGCGGCCCCTTCGAAGAGTCCCCGGAACGAACTGAACAGCGACGTGGCATTGGCGCCGGGGGCGCTTGCCGTGGCAAGAGCGGCGGGCGGCGCGGCCGCGACCATCGGCGCGTTCGGGGTGGCTGTGACGGCCGGTTGATCGACCGCAGGTGCCGTCGGGAGTTCGGGGCTGGCGACGGCAGCGGTTGTCGCGGGCACGACCGCGGATTCGATGCGCGAACCACGGCGCGCAGACGCCTTTGCCTTCTTGTCGGGCGCTGCGGATTCGCCGGTCGCCGCCGCGCGCGGCGCAGTGTTCCGATCCCGGTTGCTGCGCGGGGAGACGGCTTTGGGACCCCGGGTCGTGCGGGCTGGTTTCGAGGTTCCGCCGGTGTCACCCCGGCCGGAGACGGAGGTATCGGGGGAGTCGGCGGTTGCGACCGGCGCAGGGCCGGTCAGTGGCCCCACCAAGGCGACGCCCAACACGAAAGCCGCTGCGCCTACCCGTGCGGCGCAACTGGACGTCGACATGGTGCCCCCATCTCCTGCGATTACGCAGTCGCGTTGGGGAATGAATCTACCCCATCCCGATGGTGCCGCCCAGAACGGCAATTCTCGGCGGGGGCAAGGGTTCAGCGCGTAGATTTCGTCGCGGTCGACGACGGAGGTGGGGAGTGAAGAGCGACAACATCAACCATGCATTCCTTGACGGGGTGCTCGATGGTAGCCACGAGGACGTCTACTACCACTTCGGCGTCGCCTCGGCCGACCCGATCCTGGAGAAGTTGCGTGACGTGCGGGCTGTGATCATGGCCGGCTCGGGCGGGCGGATCAAGGAGTTCGCCCAACGTTGGAGCGAACTCAACGGGGGATCGGAGATCGTCGCCTTCCCCAAGGAAGACCGCTTCGTCACCCGCTACACCGGCGGCGTGCTCTTCGCCTCGCACGGGATGGGGATGCCCAGTGCCTCGATCGCACTGCAGGAACTGATGCGACTGGTGTTCTTTCTCAAACGCGGGGATCTCGACGCCATGGCCCAGGTGTTCTGGTGCCGGGTCGGAACCAGCGGCGGGGTGGGGTTGCCCGGCGGCACCGTGGTGGTTTCCTCGGAGGGGCTGATGGCCGACCTCAAGCCCTACCGACTGCTGCGCGGCGGGGACGGGGAGTACTGGTTCGACGGGCATTTTCCCTCCGCCACCTACGACGCGATCATCGCGGCCAACGAGCACACCGACTTCGAGGTGGTGTCCGGCAAGACGGTTGCCGGCAACGAGTTCTTCCTTGAGCAGTTCCGACTCGACGGCGCAGTGTGTTTCGAGACGCCGGAGACCAAAATGGCCTGGCTCACGTGGCTTGACGAGAACGGTGTGCGCAATATCGAGATGGAGGGCGCGATGCTCGCCGGCTATCTCAACCACTGGGGTTTCCCGAAGTTCGCGATGATCTGCTGCACCCTGCTCAACCGACTCGATGGCGACCAGGTCACCGCAACTCCCGAGGAATTGCACAAATTCAGCGAGGACTCCGGTGTCACGCTGTTCAACTACCTCAAAGCCAGCCTGCTCCCAGACTGAAGGAATCCCACATGAACAACTATGTCGCTGACTACTCGGCCCTGTTCAACCGGGCCAACGAGGCCGTGAGCGCAGCACTCGGCCCCATCCCCGACGGCATCGACGTCGCCAAGGCGCTCCGCTCGTCCGACACTCTCGCCGGACGGATCGACCACACCCTGCTCAAGGCCGACGCCACGTTGGGTGCCATCGAGACTCTCTGTCGGGAGGCGATCGAGCACAAGTTCGCCTCGGTGTGTGTCAACACCCGGTGGGTCCCCACGGCGGCCGAGCGGCTGGCCGGATCCGGTGTCATGGTCTGCACGGTGGTCGGCTTCCCGCTGGGCGCCATGACACGGCTGGCCAAAGCAGAGGAGGCCCGAATCGCGGTGGCAGAGGGTGCCGACGAGGTCGACATGGTGCTCGACATCGGTGGCCTGCTGTCTGGCGATCTCGCTGCCGTGTACGACGACATCCTCGGGGTGGTCGGCGCAGCCCGGCCCGCCCCGGTCAAAGTCATTCTCGAGACCAGCATGCTCGATGACGACCAGAAGGCCATCGCCTGCCTGATCGCCGCACGGACCGGTGCCGCCTACGTGAAGACCTCGACCGGATTCGGCGGCGGCGGAGCCAACGCGCACGACATCGCACTGATGCGGGCCATGGTGGGAGAAGCGTTGGGAGTCAAGGCCTCCGGGGCGGTGCGTAACCGCGAAGACGCCCGGGCGATGATCAAGGCCGGCGCTGACCGGATCGGCGCGTCGTCCTCAGTGGCGATCGTTTCCGGTGGCGAGGCGGCGGCGGGCGGCTACTGATGGCTGCAGAAGCACAGGCCACCCTGCTCGACACCGCCCGGGCCTGGCTGGCCGAGGATCCCGACCCCGACACCGCCGCCGAACTGTCGGCGCTGATCGCCCGCGTGGAGGCCGGAGAAGCCGAAGCGAGCGCCGAACTCGCCGATGCCTTCGACGGCACCCTGCAGTTCGGTACCGCCGGACTGCGCGGCAGGCTCGGGCCCGGCAGTAACCGGATGAATCGGATCGTCGTCGCACGGGCCGCCGCTGGACTGGCGGCCTATCTGATCACTGCGGGCCGCGATTCACCCAGTGGCCGGTTGCGGGTCGTCGTCGGCTACGACGCCCGCCGCAACTCCGATGTATTCGCCCGCGACACCGCCCGCATCATGGCCGGCGCCGGTATCACCGCCATGGTGCTGCCGAAGGCCCTGCCGACGCCGGTGCTGGCCTTCGCCGTCCGCGAATTGGATTGCGCCGCAGGGGTGATGGTCACCGCGTCACACAATCCGCCCGATGACAACGGCTACAAGGTCTACCTCGATGACGGCAGCCAGATCGTCCCGCCGGCGGATTCGGAGATCTCAGCCTGCATTGCCGCGGTGGGTCAGCTCGATTCCATCGCCCAGTCCGATGACTTCCGCGTCCTGGACGGCGCGGTCGTGGACTCCTACGTGGCGCGCGCGGTGGCACTGCTCGGCAACGGCCCCCGTGACGTCTCGGCGGTCTATACCGCCATGCACGGGGTCGGCGGTGAGGTGTTCATGCGTGCGGTTCGGGAGGCCGGCTTCGCGGATCCGACCGCCGTCGCGGCACAGTTCGCCCCGGACGGGCGGTTCCCCACGGTGAACTTCCCCAACCCTGAAGAACCTGGCGCGATGGATCTTTCGCTGGCCGACGCCAGAACGCAGGACGCCGACATCATCATCGCCAACGATCCGGACGCCGACCGGTGCGCGGCCGGCATCCGTTCCGGCGAGGACTACCGGATGCTGACCGGCGACGAGGTGGGGGCACTGCTGGCCTGGTGGATCGCCGAACGCGGACGCCGTGATGGTTCGCCGGCCACCGGGGTGTACGCCCAGTCGATCGTGTCGGGAACCCTGCTGGAACGCATCGCCGGGGATGCCGGCCTCGGCTACGCCACCACGCTGACCGGTTTCAAATGGATCTCCAAGGTGCCCGGTCTGCGGTTTGGGTACGAAGAGGCGCTCGGCTACTGCTGCGATCCCGAAACGGTCAAGGACAAGGACGGCATCACCGCTTCGCTGCTGATGCTGGAGATGGCCGCAGCGCTGAAGGCCGAGGGCCGCGGGCCCCAGGACGTGCTGGACGACCTGGCGCGCAAGCACGGGCTGTACGCGACAAGTCAACTGTCGGTGCGGGTTTCGGATCTGTCACTGATCTCCGACGCGATGGCACGGCTGCGGGCCAACCCACCGGCTGTGTTGGCGGGCCGCACGGTGCTGGCGATGGACGACCTGGAGAAGGGTGTCGACGGTCTGCCGCCCACCGACGGGCTCCGATTCACCCTGGACAATGCCCGGGTGATCGTGCGGCCCAGTGGAACCGAACCCAAGCTCAAGTGCTACCTGCAGGTCGTGGTCCCGGTGAAAGCGGGCGTCGCCGAGGCGCGGGCCACCGCCGACTCCGAGTTGGGGGCGTTGCGGGCCAGCGTCGCCGAGGAACTGGCGCTGTAACCGCTTCGCCGTTGCGGGTTTCAGACCTCCGCCGCCTGGGTCACCTGGATGTGATCCGGGGTGCGACGGCGGCCGATCACCACCCAGGCGAAGACGGCGCCCGCCAGCGCAACACCGGCCAGCACCAGCATCGAGGTGGTGATGGCACTGGAGGTGGCGCCGACGACGGCGTCCTTGATGGCGTCGACCGACTCCTGCGGAAGACCTGACAGCAGTCCGTCGGCGCGGCCCATATCGCCGTCCTGAACCGCGTCGGCGTACTGCGCTGCGGTGTCGCGGAGTTCCGTGCTGAGTCCGGGACCGACCTTGGACGCGGTCAGCGTGCCGATGATCGATGTCACCAGGCCGACGCCGAGGGCGGCGGGGATGTTGAAGGTCATCTGCATCAGGCCTGATCCCATGCCGGCCCGTTCGGCGTCGACCGCGGACATGCCCGCGGTGTTGCAGGCCGGAAGCGAGATTCCGACACCGATGCCCATGAGCGCCAAGGGAATCACCATCTGCGCCAGGGAAGTGTTCGGTCCGAAGACCAAGCCCATCCAGGCCAGTGCGGTGGCCTGCATGAGCAGCGCCACGGTGATCGGCAGGCCCGGTCCGACCTTGTCGACCCAGCGGCCGGCCGGCGGCTCGAAAATCATGCAGATACCCGTGGTGATCAGGATGACGTTGGCAGCTTTGCCGGGGCTGTAGTCCAGCACGTTGATGAAGTAGAGGGATCCGACGAACACCAGGAACGGGATGTAGACGAACCCGACGGCGCTCTCGGCGAAGAACCCGCCGGAGAACAGCCGCTCCTTCCAGAGTCCGAAATCGACCAGCGGATAGGTGATCTTGGTTTCGAAGACACCGAAAATGCCGAGCAAGACGATGCCGGTAACGATCGATCCCCACGTGGCGGTGGCCGACCAACTCACCGAGGAGTTCTGCAGTCCGTAGGTGAGCAGGGTGATGCCGGTGGCCCCGAGCAGCAGTCCGACCCAGTCGTACCTGCCGGTGGCGATCACGCTCTTGTACCCGCGGGTTGCGGCCAGGGTGATGGCGATGACCAGAGCGGTCAAAGGCAGGGCGACCCAGAACACCCAGCGCCAGCTGGCGACGTCCATCATCCAGGCAGCGAAGAGCGGACCGAGCAGCAGACCGAACCCGTGCGCGAAACCCCAGACGCCGACTGCGAGTCCGCGTTGTCGCAGCGGGAAGGAGTTGACGACGATGGACAGTGTTGCCGGTGCGGAGATGCCGATGCCGATGCCCTGGATGGCGCGGCCGCTGATCATCAGCGGACCGCCCGTCGCGATGGCCGACATCAGCAGGCCGCCGCCGAAGATGACGAATCCGGTGACGATCATCTTGACCTCGCCGACCAGATCACCCATTCGCCCGCCAGCCACCAGGGCGGCACCGAACGCCAGGCTGTAGGCGGTGATCGTCCAGGTCTGAGCGGAAAGCCCCAGTGCCAGATCCTCTTTGATGGTCGGCAGTGCCGGACCGATCACGGTGCTGAACATCTGGGCGATCAGTGCGCCGAAACCCATGGCGGCCAGGATCGCCCAAGCAGCCTTACTGGCCTTCTGCTGCCCCCCGGGGCCCATCGCAGCGGTACTGGTCATGATGAGTGGGCTTTCCTCTCCACGAGATCCCAGGGGCCGAACGCCTGGGGAAGTATCTGTGCCATGGTCTGAACACCCTGCGGCGTCATCACCAGCAGGTCCGGTCCGCCGTGCTCGTAGAGCAGTTGTCGGCAGCGCCCACAGGGCATGAGTGGGTCCCCATTGCCGTCGACGCAATACACCGCGGTGAGCCGTCCGCCGCCGGTGGCGTAGAGGGAAGACACCATCGAGCACTCCGCGCACAACGTGATCCCGTAGGAGGCGTTCTCCACGTTGGCGCCGGAAACCACCCGACCGTCGTCGACGAACCCTGCCACCCCGACGGGAAAGTTGGAGTAGGGGGAGTAGGAGTTGGAGGTTGCGGCTACGGCCGCCTCGTGCAACGTCTCCCAGTCCACGTCCGCGTCGATGTGACCCA
Organism: uncultured Mycobacterium sp.; assembly: GCA_964598975.1. GTDB lineage: Bacteria > Actinomycetota > Actinomycetes > Mycobacteriales > Mycobacteriaceae > Mycobacterium. The sequence continues at coordinate 15,839 of CAZRFC010000037.1, forward strand.
TGCGAACCTCCACTGCCCAGCGACAAGCGCTCTCGACTGACCGCGTCAACCTAGCACCGGGGGATCGGCATTTTGCCCGGAATCGCGGCCTACCGGCCATAGCATGATGGGGCCGGAGGAGCGTCTGATGAATCGACATGAGCCTGATCCACTCGCTGATGCGCTGCTCCCGTTCTACAACCAGGGCCATCGAAACGGGCCCATCGTCGTCGATGACTGGGCCGGCGGAATTCCGCAGACCCGGGCACAACTGCCCGCCGTGCGGATCGGCAGGCGCTGGTTCTCCAGCCTGTGGCTCGTCCCACTGGGAATCGTGGCTTTGGTTCTGTCGATCGCTGTGGCCCGAGAGATGGCTCAACAAGAGTGGTTTCAGGCCTTCGTTGCCAGATACCCGGGCACCTCGGCCCAATACGTACAACCGGTCACTACCGGCTTCCCGTGGTGGCTGCGCTGGCAGCACTTTCTGAACCTGCTGTTCATGATGTTCATCATTAGGGCCGGCCTTCAGATTCTCGCCGACCATCCGAGGCTCTACCTGAACTCCGGCAGCAGACCCGACTCCGAATGGCTGCGCATGCGTGGCCCGGTGCCGGTCGACCGCCGGGACAGCGGCGATGCAGACACGGTGTGGACGGCCAAAGAGGACTCGGTTGCGCTTCCGAAACATCTGGGGCTGCCAGGGTTTCGTCATTCAGTGGGTTTGGCGCGCTGGTGGCATTTTTCGTTCGACCTGTTGTGGCTGTTGAACGGCGTGGTGTTCTACGTGCTGCTGTTCAGCACCGACGAGTGGAAGCGACTGGTCCCGACGTCGCTGGATGTGTTCCCGAACGCGTTGTCGACGGCACTGCAATACCTCTCGCTGGAACTCCCGCAGAACTCCGGTTTCAGCACCTACAACGCGCTGCAGTTACTGGCCTACTTCATCACCGTGTTCATCGCGGCACCCGTCGCGCTGGTGACCGGCCTCTTGCAGGCGCCCGCGGTGGCAGGTCGCTTCGGCACCGGTGCCGGTCCGTTCAATCGTCAGGTGGCCCGGACGCTGCACTTCGGCGTGCTGGTGTGGATGCTGGTGTTCACCGCGGTCCATACGCTGATGATTTTCGTGACCGGGTTCGTCGGCAACGTCAACCACATGACACTGGGCACCGACACGAACTCCTGGGTCGGGGTCGGGCTGTACCTGGCCTGGATGGCTGTCGTCGTCGCTTTCTGGCTGATCGCGTCACCGCTTACCATCAGACACCCGCGTGCGGTGCAGAAGGCCGGCCGGTTCCTAGTCGGCTGGCTAAAGGGAAGGGCCGAGCAGGCGAATCCCACGGCGCAGTATGCCGAGTCCGATATTTCGCCCTTTTTCTGGACGAACGGCGAACGGCCCCAGTCGGCTGAGTACGCCGCGCTTCAGTCCACCGGGTGGACTGAATACAGATTGCGGGTAGGAGGACTGGTTGACAACCCGGTCGAACTCAGTTTCGCCCAGCTGCTCGAGATGCCCCGGCAGGAGCAGATCACTCAACACTTCTGCATCCAGGGTTGGTCGGGTGTCGCCAAGTGGACGGGTGTGCCGATGCGTGAGGTCTGTGAACTGGTGCGGCCGGCCGCCAACGCGCACTGGGTGGTTTTCTATTCGTTCGCCGACGGTTCGGTCGGCGGCCGCTACTACGACTGTCATCCGATCGAAAGCATGCACCACGACCTGACCATCCTGGCCTACGAGATGAACGGTGAGCCCCTCAACGAATCTCACGGCGCGCCGTTGCGGTTACGCAACGAAATCGAACTGGGCTTCAAACAGGTGAAGTGGATTCAGGCCATCGAGTTCGTCGAGTCATTCGGGCACCTCGGTGCCGGACAGGGCGGCTACA